>JAGLMC010000061.1 GCA_023140215.1 Alphaproteobacteria bacterium | reverse complement strand
TCCGGTTATTTTGCGATGGCTGTTGTGCGGCAGCTTAAAAGAATGGGCGTTCGTACCTATAATGATGCTGCTTGTATTGAAATGGTGGCGGATAAGCTCCACACCCATCAGGTTTTGATTGAAGCCGGATTGCCTACTCCGACAACGATGCTTGCGAAATTCCCGATTGATATTGATCTGATCGAGGATAAAATTGGTTTTCCTGTCGTGGTGAAAACGCTGCTTGGTGTGAATGGCACTGGTGTGTTTTTAATGGAAGATCGTAAGGCATTTGAAGATTTGATGGATTTAATCGCAGAGACAAATCCAAATATTCTGCTCATTTTTCAGAAATTTATAGCTAAGAGCAAAGGGCGGGATATTCGCTTGTTCGTTCTTAATGGCCGTGTGATCGCTTCTATGGAACGCCGTGCTAAGGCCGGCGGGTTCAAGGCTAATTTTTCACAGGGCGGTAGTGTGTTTGAAATTCATCCTGATGATGTTGCTATTGATGTTGCTATTAAAACTGCCGAAGTTCTCAATATTCAGATTGCAGGGATTGATCTTTTATATGCGGATGATGGATATACAGTTTGTGAAGCTAATACTTTTCCCGGATTTAAAGGGCTTGAGTATGCTTGTAAAGGTTTGAATGTGCCACGGGAAATTTATACAGATATGATTAAGCAGCTTGAGGCCGAGAAGAATGGGCACGCTGCTCCAGTTACAAATTTCGAGTCTATACGTGGTGCTGTTAATGCTAAGGGCGCTGTCAATGCTAAGAATGATAAAGCTTAAACAATCGCACGTTGTATGAAGTTAGTATTTAAAGCTTTGTTGGAATGTTGTCGGTGCGCTGTCTATTATTGTGATTTTTCCATGTTTAAAGCCTAAAATTGCTAAACCTCGCTCTGCCGTTCCATTTGGGCGGAAACGGAATATTCCATCGACTCCGGCAAATCCATTTGGATTGCTGATTGATCTTTTGTCAAATGATGGATGTCCATTTGTTTGTAGACCGCGTTGTGCAAGTATTGCTGAGAGCGCAGTTGCGTCATAAGCTAAAGAAGAAAGCCGCGGGGAGTTATAATCATAAAGGCTTAAAAAACGCTGTTCAAATGATTTCCGTGTGTTTGGTGACGGTGCTGCAAACCATGCTCCATCAAGAGAGTTTTCAGAAGCTAGCCCCGCATCATCCATAAGACCTGTACCCAGCCGTCTAACCTGATTTGGGATTATGTCGTAATGGCTTAATAAATTCGATATTGATCGTGCCAGATCGCCACCAACCGGCATTAAGATAGCATCAAAGGGCGGTGGAATTTGTCGCAGATTTATTTTTGTTTCTTGTTTTGAGGCGATGATATTTGCTGCTGTGTTAGCTTGTGCTGTGCGTTCGTCATATTTTGTAAAGCTTCGAATTGTTGGCGCAAGGTTGCTGCTTTGCGGGTGAAAAGTGGTTATATCCGTTGTTTTTAGTCCATATCTTGGAGCTGCTGACCGGTAGGCTGAAATTACTGCATTTCCGTAGTTTGTTTGGGGTGCTATTACAGCTATATTATTAAGGTTTCGTGATGCTACATAGCCGGTAATACGCTCAATCTGGTCAAAGGGTAGAAATCCCATAATAAATGTATTTCCTCCTGCAAGATGCCAGTTTGTGGAAAAGGCTATCATATTTATATTGCCAGATCGTAAAATAGGTTTTGCTGCTCGAACTGCATTTGCAAATACAGGGCCAAGAACTAGCTGCGCCTTTTCTTTGATAGCTGCTTGTGCAGCGATTCGTGCTCCTTCCGGTGATCCTTTTGTATCATGAGGTATTAATTCAAAGCTGTCATGGCCTACGTCAAACATTGCCATTTGCGCTGCATTGAACATAGATTTACCAAGTGATGAATGTTGTCCTGTTAATGGTAAAAGAATAGCAACTCTCACAGGTTGAACCGGTGTTGAACTCATGCTTGAAATAGATGCTTCTTGTATGTTGTTTGTATTTTGCTCTATTTCATTTTTATTGTAGTTTTCTGATAGATGCTTTGGGGATTGTTGTGCCGAGGCGTTTGTTGTCGCTCTATAATCCCAGCCACTTGGTGAATATTCTCCGTCGGTTGACTGGCATGCGCTGAGAATAAATAAAACTGCAAGTGCAAATAGAAAAGAAAAGCGATTTAGTCTGGTCATGTGTGCTCTTAACATTTAAGTTTTTAGAATGAAAGAATATCTTACAAAAAAACAGAGTGCTTGGCTACGCCCTGAATTGCGAAATGTTGAATTAAAATCCGGATTGTATCTACTTGCTACTCCAATTGGGAATTTGAGTGATATTACTTTGCGCGCTCTTGATGTGTTGTCGTTGGCGGATATGGTTGTTTGTGAAGATACCAGAGTTACGGGAAAGCTTCTTTCTCATTTCGGAATGCGTAAACCTCTTTTTTCATATAATGATTATAACGCGGATAAACAGCGCGGAAGTATTATTGAGGCTGTTTCTAATGGTAAGCTGGTTGCGTTGGTTAGTGATGCGGGGACTCCGCTTGTAAATGATCCCGGATATAAGTTGGTGCGTGATTGTATTGATTTAGGGCTTTATGTGAGTGCTTTGCCGGGGGCTAATGCGCCGTTAACAGCCCTACAGCTTTCTGGTTTGCCAAGTGATAAGTTTTGTTTTTTGGGGTTTTTACCATCGAAATCTGTGGCTCGGTGTAAGGTTTTAGAGGAATGGAAGTGTGTTTCTGCTTCTTTGATTGTGTTTGAAACGGCTCAGAGGTTATTGGCATCGCTGGAAGATATATGTACTGTTTTAGGTGAGTGTAGTGTGGCGGTTGTTCGTGAAATGACAAAGTTATATGAAGAGGTTCGCCGAGGAAATGTTTCTGATTTGATTTTGCATTATAAAAAAGAAGGCGCTCCTAAGGGTGAGATTGTGCTGGTGATTGGAGCAGTAGGAGAGCAAAAGATGAGTGATGGTGAAGTTACTGAAAAGCTCAGATGTGCTTTAACAACTATGGGTACAAAAGAGGCTGCTAGTTATGTTGCCGAGATTAGCAATAAGTCACGTAGAGAGATTTACAATCTCGCGCTGGAGTTATTAAAAGATAATGACGGGTAAGGTAAAAGCATATAAGCGTGGATTATGGGCTGAATATTTTGCAGCTCTATATTTGATGTTTCGTGGATATCGTATTCTTAAAATGCGTTATAAAACTCAGGTGGGGGAGATTGATATTATTGCGCTAAAAAAGCATACGCTTGTTTTTGTTGAGGTTAAGTCCAGAAAAAATATTGTGGATGCTCTGGAGTCTGTAAATGTGCGGACAAGGAAGCGGATTGAAAAGGCTGCGCGTTATTTTTTGATGTGTGATTCTGTATATAATGATTTTGAAATGCGTTTTGATGTTATTGTTTTTGATGGAGGTTTTAACTTCAAGCATCTGGACAATGCGTGGATGATACTTTAAGCAAGTAGGTAATTTTAAAATATTGAGGATATGACTATGAGGTGTATATTATTAATTTTAACTTTACTTTTGCCAGCCTGCGCTAGTAATCCAGATAAAATTCAGAGTTCTTATGTATCTCCTGTGCAATATTCAGAGTATTCTTGTAAGCAGGTAGCTCTTGAGATGGCTAATGTATCTCGAAGAGTTAGTGAATTGCATGGGCAGCTTAAAAAAACAGCATCAAATGATTCAGCGCAGATGGCTATAGGGCTTATTTTGTTTTGGCCAACTTTATTCTTCCTTGAAGGTGGTGATGGGCCTCAAGCTGCAGAGTATGCTCGGTTAAAGGGTGAGAGAGAGGCATTGGAAACAGTGGCTATACAAAAAGAATGTGATCCAGCAATGCTTCCCAAATTTGAAGAGCTTAAGCCTTCAGAGGCGACAAGAACTCAGTCGGATCCTAATGAGTAAAATTAAGTACGTTTATATTTGTTAGCTTGTGTTTCTTTGTTTTGGATACGGGATTTTTTATATGAAATATTTATTTGTTCCTCTTGTGCTTTCTTTGTTTTTTTTATCATCGTGTACGGCTGTTGGTACTGCTACCGGTGTTGGGGCAACTGTTGGTATTGCAGCAGCTCAAGAGGGTGGTTTGAGACGTGCTTATAGTGATACAAAAATTCAAATTCAGATTAATGATTTATGGTTTAAGCATAATGTTGAGATGTTCAGAAAGCTGGATATGACTATTAATCAAGGGCGTGTCCTTCTGACCGGCATAGTGCAAAATCATGAGCACCGTGTTGAAGCGGTTCGTTTAGCTTGGCAGCCAGATGGTGTTAAGCAGGTGATTAATGAAATTCGTGTAGCTGAAAGTGCCGGAGTCGTTGGTTTTGCTCGTGATACATGGATTACAACACGCCTTCGCACAGCTATTACTTTTGATGCCGAAGTTCAGTCAATCAATTATAGTATTGATACGGTGCAAGATACGGTTTATCTGATGGGAGTTGCTCAAAGTCAGGCAGAGCTTAATCGTGTGATTGAAATTGCGCGTACTATTCCCAGTGTAAAACAGGTTGTCAGTTATGTGAAGTTTGTTGGTCAGGAGACAGGTAGAGCGTCTGTGGTAGCAGATGATGAACCTCAGAAACTTAATTCTAGTCAACCGGCTTCTGAGGAGAGTATTAACTGGAATTAAATATTTAATGTTTTTTGATTCAGTTATAAATTTTCTTTTGTGATAACTTGAGATCAAAGTTTTTCGAGTCTTGCAAGATACCTGTGAAGAGCTTATGAGTATAATTGTATAAATTGAAAGCACAGATTCGTATGAATCTTACCGTTTAAGGAGAAAGTTATGCTTGCCCGTTATTTGATGATATTTGTTGCCATGTTTGTGGTTAGTTCGTGTTCTTCTACTGATGATGAATCTATGATTGATAATCAAGCCGATGTTGAGCGCGAAGGTATAACAGAAAGTCCGCTTTCTGATATTTATGGTGAGGAAGTGCAAGGGTTTGCACCGGGAACTCAGGCTGATCTTGTTGTTAATATTGGTGATCGTATCTTTTTTGGATATGATCGTTATGATTTGAGCAATGAGGCACTTTCAATTTTAGATGCACAGGCAAACTGGTTGGCGCAGTATCCGAATTTGAGTATTACTGTTGAGGGGCATGCGGATGAGCGCGGTACGCGTGAGTATAACCTTGCTTTAGGTGATCGTCGTGCTTCTTCTGTTAAAAGCTATCTGATTGCATTGGGTATTGATCCTAATCGCGTCAATACAATTAGTTATGGTAAGGAGCGTCCGTCAGTGCTTGGTGCTAATGATTCGTCATGGGCGCAAAATCGTAGAGGTGTAACAAAGATTGATTAGTGTTATGGTTAAGTCTTTATTTTTAAAGCATTTTATACATTGGAAGGCCTGGAGTGTTTCAGGCCTTTTAGTGTTATGTGTTTTATTGATTGTTTCTCCTGTTAATGCTCAGTCTGCGCATGATGTTTTGAATCGGTTAAATCGTCTGGAAAATGAAATTAATACTTTAAATCGCGCAGTATATAAGGGTGATACTTCTGTTAATTCTCTTTCTCTTGGTGGTAATTCCACAACCAAAGCCAATACCGAGATTCGTTTGCAGCAGTTTGATGTGGAGTTGCGTGATCTTCGCGGTATGCTTGAAGAGCAGACTCATGCTGTGCGCCAAGTGCAAAATAAGCTTAATCGGGCGTTGAGTGATATGGAGTTGCGTTTAAGTGAGTTGGAAGGAAAGGCTTCCGGTTTATCGTCTCATTCTTCGAATATTGGAAATTCAGTTAATTATACAGCTAAAAGTAGCGGTGCGTTTGTGCCTACCAAGGTGATTCCTCAATCCGGTTCTGATTTTAACTGGAGTAGTTCAAATAATGTGGTAAGTAAACAATCGCCTTCTGTTGGTACGCTGGGGACTCTTTCACAGCACTCTCCGAGTGGTTCGTATTCTGTTTCAAATAGAGATAATGCAGCTTCCGTGTATGAGGATGCTTTTGCTCTTCTTAAGGGAAGTAAGTATGCTGCTGCTGAGAAGGGATTTCAAAAGTTTATTAATCAGTATCCTGATCATATTTTAACCGGTAATGCAAAATATTGGTTAGGGGAAACATTTTACGTGCGTGGAAATTATGATCGTGCTGTGCGTTTGTTTGCAGAAGGCTATAAACAATATCCTACCGGTAGCAAGGCTTCTGATAATTTACTTAAGCTTGGTATGTCTTTAGTAGGGCTTGGTGATAAAGAGAATGCTTGTGTTGCTTTTGAGCAGCTTGAAAAAGAGTTTTCCGGTAAGTCTCAGCCTGTGTTGCGTCGAGCGCGACAGGAAAGCAAGCGTATTGGGTGCAATTAAGGGTTGTGGCTAAGCAAGATAATACAGCTTTAACGCTCGAAGAGTTTTCCAAAGTTTTGCAATCTGATTTTTCTGATATTTTTCTTGGTGGACGGTCTGTAGCTGTTGGTGTGTCCGGTGGTTCTGATTCTATGGCGCTTGTTAAGTTACTTTCTTTATTGGCTGGACAGAAGGATGGTTTGAAGATTCATGCTCTTATTGTTGATCATGGTTTGAGGCTTGAATCTTCACAGGAAGCTGGAACGGTTTGTTCTCATTTGGAATGTTTGGATCATGTAAATGCAAGTATTTTAAAATGGGAAGGTGATAAGCCTGTGTCGGGGATTCAGGAAAAGGCTCGTCGTGCGCGTTATTCTTTAATGTCTGATTATTGCGAAAAGCATTCTATTGAGCATCTTTTTCTTGCTCATCATATGGACGATCAGGCCGAGACTTTTCTTTTTAGGCTGGCTAAGGGAAGTGGGCTTGACGGGCTTGCCGGTATGAAGTCGCAGCAGCAGTTTAATAATATTCTTTTTTGTCGTCCGTTATTGGCTTTTTCAAAGAATAGACTTATTGCAACTTGTGATTATTATGGATTGGAATATGTTAACGATTCTAGCAATGAATCAGAGATTTATGCTAGAGTTAGATTGCGTAAATCTATGCATGTTCTTGCAAGAGAGGGTATGACTGTAAAGCGTTTGGCAAAGACGGCTATGCGGTTGCGTCGTTCTCGCGTTGCATTGGAGGTTATGGCATGTAAAGTTTATCAACAAACGATCATTAAAGAGAATGCGGGATGTATCGTATTTACTTACAGTAAGCTTGTAGAGTGGCCGGATGATATTGTTTTGCGTGTAATTTTGAAAGCTGTAGGGGTGTTGAGGCCTGATGCGGATTATGCTCCTAGAATGGAAAAGATTGAGTCATTGTTTTTTGATCTAATTGATAAAGAGCCTTTTAGAAAACGGACACTCGGTGGATTGGTTTTTGAGCGTGATGATAAAGTTGACCATATAATTATTACTAAAGAGTGATTATTACTAAAAAAGTATGAGTTTTTAACTTGCTCATAGCGTGAAATGCTTTAATTAGTAGTAGGATAATTAATAGTAAGATGCATAGCGTATTTTTCAAGTGCTTTTAAAAATGAAAGGTTTTTGAAGTGAGTGTGTTTGGACGTAATTTGATTTTTTGGTTGTCGATAGCTTTGCTTATGGCTTTCTTGTTTAATATTTTTCAAGGTGTTCAGGAAGAAAACCTTAAAAGTATGGAGAAATTACCATATAGCGATTTTATGGCTTCGGCAAAAACTGGTGGTATTACCGATGTAATTATTCGTGGAGATCAGATATCCGGACATTTTTCCAGTTCCGGTGAGATGTTTAATACTATGGTTCCACCGAATGAAAATGTTGTAGATCGTTTGGAATCTACAGGTGTGCAGATTATGGCAGAAAAGGAAGATGACGGTAAAATTACTATTATTGATATTTTCTTTCATTTGTTGCCGGTTTTGCTCTTGATTGGTTTTTGGTTTTTTATGATGCGTCAGATGCAGGGAAAAGGCGGTGGCGGTGCTATGGGGTTTGGTAAGTCCCGTGCTAAAATGTTAAATGAGTCTCAAGGGCGAATTACATTTGATGATGTTGCCGGAATTGAAGAAGCTAAAGAAGAGCTTGAGGAGATTGTTGAGTTTTTGAAAGATCCTCAAAAATTTCAAAGATTGGGAGGTAAGATTCCTAAAGGTGCTCTTTTAGTTGGTGCTCCCGGTACCGGTAAAACATTGATTGCGCGTGCTGTTGCAGGTGAAGCTGATGTTCCGTTTTTTACTATTTCCGGTTCTGATTTTGTTGAGATGTTTGTTGGTGTCGGGGCAAGCCGTGTTCGTGATATGTTTGAGCAGGGCAAGAAGAATGCGCCTTGTATTATCTTTATTGATGA
>JAGLMC010000060.1 GCA_023140215.1 Alphaproteobacteria bacterium | reverse complement strand
AATGATGAGCGTGAGCAAACTTTAAATCAGCTTCTTGTGGAAATGGATGGATTTGAGGCTAATGAGGGAGTGATTATTCTTGCTGCTACGAATAGACCGGATGTGCTTGATCCTGCTTTGTTGCGTCCCGGTCGTTTTGATCGTCAGATTACTGTGCCATTGCCCGATGTTAAAGGGCGTGAGAAAATTCTTGATGTTCATATGAAAAAAGTTCCACTTGCGAATAATGTAGATTCTTCTGTGCTTGCTAAGGGAACTCCCGGTTTTTCCGGTGCTGAACTTGCTAATCTTGTTAATGAAGCTGCGCTTTTAGCTGCGCGTCAAAATAAACGTGTAGTTTCTATGGCTGATCTGGAGTCGGCAAAAGATAAAGTTATGATGGGGGCGGAGCGTCGCTCTATGGCTATGAATGACGAAGAGAAGAAACTTACGGCTTATCATGAGGCAGGGCATGCTATTGTAGCTCTGAACGAGCCGGAATCTGATCCTATCCATAAGGCAACAATTGTACCGCGTGCGCAGGCATTGGGGATGGTTATGCGATTGCCGGAAGGGGATCGTTACACTACGTCTCTTGATAAGCTTAAAGCTAATTTGTCTGTTGCTATGGGCGGACGAGTTGCTGAAGAAATTATTTTTGGTGATACAAAATTTACAACCGGTGCTTCTGGAGATATTAAGCAGGCTTCAGATCAAGCGCGTAAAATGGTGAAGGAATGGGGAATGAGTGAGAAAGTTGGCATGGTGGATTATGCTGATGATGCGGCTTATGATTATCGGAAACATAATATTTCCAGTACAACATCTACTCTTATTGAAAAAGAAGTGCGCCGTTTTATTGATGAAGGTTATAATCGTGCAAAGGAAATTTTGACCGAGAAAATTGATGATTTACATACTCTGGCTAAAGCTTTGCTCGAATATGAGTTGCTTTCAGGCGATGAGATTAAAGATTTGCTGGATGGAAAAGAGATAGTGCGTGAAGAAGATTCTAAAGGAGATAACGGAGATAAGTCTAAATCTTCTGTTCCCAGTAGTGGTAATGTTTCTACTAAAGAATAGATTCCGAAATGGGGATATATTGAACTAATGTTTCCCTCATTGTTTTTAATTGTTTGGTTTTGTTTAGGCTGCTGTCCAACCGCCGTCTATTGCCAGAGCTGCTCCGGTGATATTGGATGCATTTGCAGTGCATAAAAATAGTGCAAAAGCAGCAACCTGTTCGATGGAAACAAAGTCTTTTGTCCATTGTGCAGCTAGCAGAACGTCATTAATGACTTCTTCTTCTGTGATTCCTCTGGCTTTTGCTGTGTCTGCTATCTGGTTTTCAACCAGTGGTGTTTTAACGTATCCCGGGCAGATTGAATTAACTGTAATTCCTTGTTCGGCAACTTCAAGTGCTACGCTTTTTGTCATGCCTACAATACCGTGTTTTGCTGCTACGTATGCAGATTTAAATGGAGAAGCTACAAGGCCGTGAGTGGATGCAATATTAATTACCCGTCCCCATCCTTGTTTTTTCATATGTGGTAAAGAGTGGCGAATTGTATGAAATGCAGATACCAGATTAATAGCAATGATAGCATCCCATTTTTCCGGCGGAAATTCATCAATAGGGCTGACATGTTGGATTCCGGCATTATTGACCAGTATATCTATACTTCCAAACTTTGTATGTGCTTCAGAGATAAGTGCTTCAATTTCTTGAGGTTTTGTCATATCTGCGCCATTGTAGAGGCATGTTACACCTTTAGATTCAATTTCTTGGCAGGATGTTTTGATATTTGTATCGTCGCCAAATCCATTTAAGACAATATTTGCGCCGTTATCTGCCATTGCTTTGGCAATACCAAGTCCAATACCGCTGGTTGAGCCTGTGATTATTGCTGTTTTTCCTTTGATATCAGTCATTTTAGTTGCTTCCATTTTGCGTTAAGAAATATATATTTATACTAGACAAAGATAACATCCATAAATGTGCGGGTTTCACTATCAACTAGAGCTTTATTTGTTTTATTAAGTCGCTCCATGAGAATTTTAAACATGTTTTGAATCATTGGATCACAGGATTCCAGCTTTTCCTTAAAGTCCTCTGGAGATATAACGATCAGTGTTGTTGTTTCTGTAACATCTACATTAGCACCGTATTTATTATTGCCAAACAGAGCGCTTTCACCAAACATATCACCAATGCCTAAATTTGCTAAAGTAACGGTTTTTCCATCTTTCTCGATAGAAATACATACTGTGCCGCTGAGTATAATGTAAGTATTAGTTGCATCGTCTCCTTCGGAAATAATGCGTTCACCAGTTTCATATGTTTTTGCATTTTTATTTATCATGGACGGTCAGTGTAAAGCATTCTTTTGAGATAGTGAAATTAAACAGTTAGATAAATTGTGGTTTAATTATTTATAGGATTAATATTGCATCCTAATTCATTCATTAACTTTACGAAATTGGGAAAGCTGGTTTGAATTGATGTAGCATCATCAATTGAAATTGGTTCATCTGAAACGCTTCCTAATATTAAAAAGCTCATAGCTATACGGTGATCCATTGCGGTTTTTATTTCAGCACCTCCTTTTGGAGGTTTTCCTGTTCCGTGTATAGTCAGGCTGTCTTTACCCATTTCCAGATTTACACCGCAAGCTTTTAAGCCATTTGCCATCATAAGCAGGCGGTCGCTTTCTTTTACGCGCAGTTCGGCAAGTCCTGTCATTGTAGTTGTACCTTTCGCGCATGCGGCAGCTATTGCCAATATTGGAAATTCATCAATCATGGAAGGTACTAAGGCCGGATCTACATTTATGCCTTTTAATTCGCTATTGCCTTTTACAATAATATTTGCAATTTTTTCGCCACTTTGTATGTGTTCATATTCAAAAGTGATATCTGCACCCATTTCTTTTAGAGTTAAGTACAGACCAATGCGCCGATCATTTATTCCAATATCCGATAGCTGTAATTTTGATCCTTTTGTTAATATTGCTGCTACGGTTGGAAATGCTGCCGAGCTTGGATCGCCGGGCACATCTATTGCGCAAGGTTGTAGCTCTTGCTGTCCCAGCATGTTTATAGCGTAATGTCCGTTATCCAGCTTGGTTGTTATTACTTCTACGCCGAAAGCGTTGAGCATATTTTCAGTATGATCTCTAGTTGGCTTTCTTTCAATAATGGTTGTACGTCCTTTGGAATTAAGTCCGGCTAGCAATATTGCTGATTTTACTTGAGCAGAAGCTACCGGAAGCTCATATTTTATTGATAGAGGATGATCTGTTCCGTGAACAGTAATAGGTAAGCATCCCCCTTCACTAGCATCAAAGTTAGCGCACATCATTTCCAGCGGTTCAATAATGCGGTTCATTGGGCGTTTTGTCAGAGATGCATCTCCCTGAAATTTTGTTATAATAGGGTGAGTACTGACAAGCCCCATTAAAAGCCTTGTTGATGTGCCGCTATTTCCCATTTCCAGTACATTTTCTGGTTGTACGAGTCCGCCTACGCCTACACCGTAACAACGCCATAAACCATCACTATGATGCTTGATTTGAGCGCCCATAGCTCGCATGGCATTGGCTGTATTCAGAACATCTTCACTTTCTAGAAGGCCGCTTATTATAGTTTCACCAACTGTTAGCGCACCTAACATTAATGCACGATGAGATATTGATTTATCTCCTGAAATTTTTGTAATTCCTGATAGCGGGCTTGATTTTTTTGAAATAAGTGAAGTCATAATGATAGCAATACAGTTCGATGTTGTAATAAAAAAGCTTGTTTAATGTAGAGCATGTTAAGAGTTATGAATCAAAGCTGCTTATTTTTCCATTATAACTATTAATGAACTCAACGAATTGTTCTGTTGGAACTGGACGTGAATAGCGGAAGCCTTGCACTTCATCACAATTTTCTTCAATTAGGAATTTTTCATGATCTACAGTTTCAACGCCTTCTGCAATAACTTTAAGACTTAAAGAATGACCTAAACGAATAATTGTACAAGCAATAGCGGCATCATCAGAATTATTTAAAGCGTTACGAATAAAGCTTTGATCAATTTTTAAACGATCAATTGGAAATTGTCTAAGATATGACAGTGATGAATAACCGGTGCCAAAATCATCAATGGCAAGTTCTAAACCAAGAGCATGAAGTTCTTTTAGTATCTGTATTGTATGATTAATATCATCCATAAAGATACTTTCTGTAACTTCTAACTCTACTTTACGAGCTTCAATTCCAGTGTCCTCAATGATTTTTTTTGTAATTGATACAATATCACTTTGATTAAATTGCACGCCGGAAACATTGATAGCAATGCGGCCTTTATAGCCATATTTATCTCTCCATTCGACGGCATTGCGACAAGCGGTTCTCATTACCCATTCGCCAATTGGTACAATGAGTCCGGATTGTTCAGCTACCGGAATAAATTCAACCGGAGAAATAAAGACTCCACCTTCTTTGCTGTTATCAGGTTTCCACCAGCGCAATAGAGCTTCCGCACCAATTATTTCACCTGATTTAAGGTTTAGTTGTGGCTGGAAGTGTAAGGATAATTCATCATTTTCCAGTGCATCGCGTAGATCACGTAGCATTTGAAAACGTTCTTGTACGGCACGATCAAAATCTTCTGAATATTCTTTAATAGTATCGCGTCCTTCTTCTTTTGCGCGATTTAGAGCAATGTCTGCATTTTTAAGAACCTGATCGGGATCAATGGCATCATCTGGAAATGTTGCGATTCCAACAGAAGCTCTTACCTGAAATTCTTCATTGAATACCTTAAATGGCTTGGAGCGAATAACATTTAAAACTTTTTCTCCAACATCACGTGCATTATCAAATTCATCTGAAAGAGGCACTGTGATGGCAAATTCATCCTCACCTGTTCTGGAAACCAGAGCAGATTTTGGCATTGATAAACGTAAACGCTTTCCGACTCCACGTAAAATAGCATCACCTACGCTGTGTCCCATAGAATCGTTAATATCTTTGAAATGATCAAGGTCAATGGTAATAATAGCGAAACGGTCTGTTTTTTCTGTTCCGCTTTTACGTATATTTTCTGAGAGTGTTTGAATGAAGAGAGTTCTATTTGGCAGATTTGTTAAAGTATCATAATAAGCCAGTTTGTGAATTTTATCTTCTGCGGTGCTTTTAATACGCATGATATTATCAGCGTTTTGTGTGATTAATTTTTGTGCAAGTTCAATTGCTCCTCCAATTTCATCAGAAGGGTCAAATGGCGAGGGTTCTATTTGAGGTTCTTCAGGATTTTTAGAGGCGGCAAGTAAATTATTGCGCATAAATAAAATAGGTTCCAGTAGCCAGTGTCCTAAAGCAATCATTAAAACTGTCGTTACAAAAGCTGACATGAGTAGCATAATCAGAATTGTTTGCTTTACGTAGTTAAAAACCTGTTTTTGTACCTTTGAGGAATCAAGCCGTGCAACCATAACATAGGGACGACTTAAATCAGTATTACGAAAAACAACTTCATATGAGCTTCCATCTGTGCTGCGATATGTTTTAGAAAGTCCTTCATGATTTAATATACGTAAGACCATAGGTTCACCATAAGTCTTAATTAAATCCAATTGATTTGAATAGATTGCTAATCCGTTAACAAGTGTTGTGGACAAGAGTCTGTTTACATTATTTTCTTGAATTGGAGTTGTTAGCAGATCTCTTACAGTCGGATCAATACTGGTTACGATAGCTGTACGTCCAAGTTGTCGTAATATTGAAAGTTTATCGTATTCAAATTCTTTAAGAGTAATATTTAAAATAGCAGCTTGTACGGTAAGAATTGTTAAAAAAACAACTATCGTAATTCGCCATGATATCCTGCTTTTCCAGATATGAGTTGAAGGATTCGTAAGTGTTCCTTTCAGCAAGGCATTTTGTTGTTTATTTTGCTTTTTTTTCACGTTTACTGTTGAGCCTAAATATTGTGTTTTTAGTGTAGTGGAAAATGTTCAGTCCGTATTATCCATTATTATTGCAGTTCTGTATATGCTCTAAATGGTTTATTTATGCATGAGCATAATGAACTTAATAATTATTCAATTCTATCTATGCAAATTTCACGAGCTAATGGTTTATTTTTAACGCTTTTTAGTGATACGTTTATGTAACTTTTTGGTTTTAAGGTTCCTAGACGCTCCGGCCATTCAATGATTACAATCGAATTATTTAAAGCTTCTTCCCAGCCTAATTCATAAATTTCATCAGGACATTTTAAACGATAAAGATCAAAATGATATATTTGTCCGCATGATATCTCATAAGTTTGAAGCAGTGTAAAAGTTGGGCTTGGTACTTCAAGGTCTGCATTGTTTGTAAGCTTTTTAATTATCGCTCTGGCGAAAACACTTTTGCCCATTCCCAAATTTCCATGTAGCAAAATAATATCATTTTGTTTTATTTTTTGCGCTAAATCTTGAGCAATTTGCACAGTTTCATTTTCGTTGCTGCTTATGATCTTCATAATACTATGGTATATACACTAACGATTTGAAATTAAAGTCTTTTTATAAGCACTGCACAAGGCATATTGCTAGGAATATATAAAAGGATATGATAAAATAATAGGATGAGGTGGGAATTTTTATTAATATTTATTGCTTTATATTTATTGCCGGTTTCTGTGCAATCGCAACGTATTGTTAATGAGCCGATTTGTTTTCAGGTTATTAATGAAGCTCCGTATAAGATTTATGGACGGTTTAGCACTGATAGATATATTAGGCCGGATGGTATTAAAACACGTCATCGTTCAAATTTTCGTCTTGAAGAAGCCGGTTCTGTTCATGAGGAAGGCTATCCTATAGATCGTGCGGAATTTTGTTCTTACGGTCCTTTCTATCCTGAGTTTAAGCTGGATTTAACATTGCGGACACTTGTTCCTATTTTCGATTGTCGTACACGTATTGATCAAGGAGCAATTATTATTCAAGGGCGTCGGAAACCTGAAGGTGGAACAGAAACAAAGGCTATTTGTTTTGATTAATTCAGCGTTTATTATGAAGCTTTAATTGGTAATTTCAGTTTTGTTTCTTCACTTGTAAAGGGCAAGTGTATGGTTATGTTAGTATTTTTTCCGGGTTCGCTTTCGAGTTCAACTGTTCCGCCGTGAAGCGCTGTTATGTTTTTAACAAGCGAAAGACCTAAACCCGCGCCGCCTCTTAATATTCTTGTATTATTGTTACCTCTTTGTGCTCGTTCAAATGGCTTGAAAATGCGTTTATGATCTTCTTCTGCGATTCCAATGCCTGTATCATTAACAGAGATTTGAATGTCTTTTTTTGTTCTACGCGCTGTGACGGTAATTGTTCCGCCTGATGGTGTAAATGCAATAGCATTACGAATCAGATTTATAATGATTTGTTGTAATCGGCGTTTATCTGCTGTGATTTTTCCAATATTCTTAGGGCATTTTAAATAGAGCTTGATGTTTTCTTTGCGTGCCCAGTCCTCAATTAGGTCAAATACATTATAAAGCATTTTATAAAGACCAAATTCTGTGCACTGTAATGTCATATATCCGGCTTCAAGAGTTGAAAGATCCAATATATCATCAATTAATTTAATCAGGCGATCTCCTGCAAGTCGTATGCTATGTGTATATTCTTTCTGTCGCTTATTTAGAGAGCCAAAATATTCCAGATCTAGAATTTCGTTAAATCCTAAAAGAGCGTTTAGAGGTGTACGGAGTTGGTAGGATACGTTTGCTAGAAAGTCTACTTTGAGTTGTTCTGCTGTTTCAAGTGCTTCAGCTTTTTCTCGTAATGCATTTTCTACCTGTACTTTATTTGTTACGTCACTATAGGTTATTAAGACTCCACCATCTGGAAGGGGTACGGTAACGCAATCAACTAATATTTCATCAGTGCGGCTTAATCTGCCTTCATGCATGACTCTATCTAGCCCTCTGGCGATGAGTGCTTCTTTTTGCTTTGGCCATTCTTCTTTACTAAAGAATGGTTTCATTTTTTCAATAATACTGGTGATGTGCGGGTTGCCTTCAAGGTCTTCAGGATTTAAATTCCATAAACGGTTAAAGGCAGGATTCCAAAGTTTAATTCTTCCATCTCCACCGTAAGCAACAACTGCTTCAGCAAGGTTGTCTAATGTTTCTTTTTGTACGGCAATCAGGGTGTTATAAGAAGATTCAAGCTCAAGGCGACTTGTAACATCTTCAAAAGTCATCATAATTCCGCCCATGGAGTGCGGTACTACCAGCATGCGTAGAGCTGTTCCGTCTGGCAGGTATAGCATATTTTCATGTTGATCCAGCATAGTGAACATGTTGAGCCAGTTTTGCTTGTAGTGTCGAAAATCAGCTTGTTCAGGTAGACGGCGAGTCTCACGTAGCTTTTCCATGATCTCGCCTAGCTTAGGGTTAGTGTTTAGCCATTGATCTTCCAAACCCCATAATTGTGCAAATGCTGTGTTATAAAATTCGAGTTTTTCATCTGTTGTATAAATAGCAATAGCACTACGGAGTTGCTCAAGTAGTTCCCGATTTGAAGAACGGTAGCGTTTTAGCTCTGTTTCCAGTTCTTCTTCACGTGTGATGTTGAAAGCAAATCCAAGCGTTGTTTTAGCTTTTATTAAAGGTATTTCAGAAATTCTCAAAAGCATGCGATTGCCTTTGATAATACTGTGTGCATACGCTTCTTTTGGTTTATTTTCTTTAAGAGCTTTTGCGGCCAGAGTTGCGCCGGGAAGTATGCGTTGTTTAGAAGCTCCTTTCTTTCTCCTGATTTGTCTAAAAATTTCTTTTTGATCTGTGATAATTTCTTTTTTAGTTTTACCTAGAAAATCTGCGTATGTAGCATTACACCATGTGAGTTTTTGATTTTCATCACGTAACCATAATGGACGTGGAACTGTATCCAGAATGTGTTTTAACTGGCTTAATTCTTGTTTTTTATTGGCTATATTTTTTATATGTTTAGCTTGTTCTTTTGTTGTTTTTGTTATGTCTTCTATCCAAAGAACGTTGATTGTATCCTGTCCGTCCAGATTACAACCTTGCGAACCTGATATTCTTAGTGTTTTTGTTTCATCTTGATTGAATACAGTTATTATAAAAGATGTTCGATTTGTTCGTAAACGGTTGTATACGCCTTCAAGTGCTGCTGCGTCTCCAAGTGTAAGGCATGATTGAATATCAGTAATTGTTTTAATTTGATCTAGCCCTAATATGTCACAGAATCCTTGTGAATATGCTACGCTTCCGTCTTTTGACCAGCCACAATATTCCCCCGGAAAGGCTGTTAGAAAAGCTTCAAGCCGTGCTTTTTCACGCTCAAGCCTCTGGCTTTTCCCAAAGGAACTGCCAAGGCGCTCCAGCCATGATGTTTTTTTACGAGATGCTATCTGTGTCACAGTTATACAGTTTAGAAAGCATAAGCCTAAAGAACAAGAGCGAAGTTAAAAAATAATTGCTCTATTTCAAATTTATTAATATCTATAATCATCTTTTTTGAAGGGGCCTTTAGGCGAGACACCTATATATTCTGCTTGCTTATCTGAGAGTTGAGACAATTTCACACCAATTTTTTCAAGGTGCAGGGTTGCTACTTTTTCATCTAGATGTTTTGGAAGAACATATACTTTATTGTCATAAGTGCTTTGATTTGTCCAAAGCTCTATTTGTGCGAGAATCTGGTTTGTGAATGATGCACTCATAACAAAGCTTGGATGTCCGGTTGCGCAACCAAGATTTACAAGTCTACCCTCGGCTAGAAGAAGAATTTGCTTCCCGTCAGGAAATTCGATCTGATCTACTTGCGGTTTAATATTTGTCCATTTCATATTGCGCAGTGGTTCAACTTGAATCTCACTGTCGAAATGGCCGATATTACAAACAATTGCATTGTTTTTCATCTCACGCATATGATCTACGGTGATAACATCTACATTGCCCGTTGTAGTAACAAAAATATCACCGCGTGAGGTGGCTTCTTCCATGGTTACAACCTCAAAACCTTCCATTGCAGCTTGTAATGCACAGATTGGATCAATTTCTGTGACTAGTACGCGAGCTCCTGCTTGACGGAGGGATTCGGCTGAGCCTTTCCCGACATCGCCAAATCCGGCACAAACAGCCACTTTACCAGACATCATAATATCAGTTGCTCGCCGAATAGCATCTACAAGGCTTTCACGGCAGCCATATTTATTATCAAATTTTGATTTAGTTACAGAGTCGTTGACGTTAATTGCCGGACAACGAAGTTTTCCTTTTTGCTCCATTTCATAGAGACGTAAAACGCCTGTTGTTGTTTCTTCGGAAATTCCTTTAATATCATCAAGTAAGTTTTGGAATTTTTCATGCATTCGCAATGTAAGATCTCCGCCGTCATCCAAAATCATATTGGGAGTCCAGCCATTTGGAGCTTTTATTGTCTGGTCTATAGCCCACCAGAACTCATCTTCATTCATGCCCTTTTTTGCAAATACAGATGTGCCATTTGCAGCGATTGCTGCTGCTGCGTGATCTTGTGTTGAGAAAATATTACAAGAACTCCAACGTATGTCTGCCCCCAATTCTTGTAGCGTTTCTATAAGAACGGCCGTTTGAATGGTCATATGTAAACAACCGGCAATGCGCGTACCTTTTAAAGGATTTTTTCCAGCATATTCTTTACGTAAGGACATAAGGCCGGGCATTTCAATTTCAGCCAGTTCAATTTCTTTTCTCCCCCAATCTGCTAGTGAAATATCTGCAACCCAATAATCATTTTCAAGCGTTTGTGGTAGAGCGGTCATATGTTTTTTCCTTACATAGATAAATTGTTATTCTGAGCGATAACGAAGGATAAGATTTAAAGCAACTATATTTTTTAATTGTAGTCATTTTCATTTATTTTTTGGGAAATGGAAACGGGGATACACTGATTTAATGTGTCCCTATTATTCTTATGTTCTTTGGTAGAAAATAAAGCTAAAATAATTCATATGTCGGATTCATGGCGTTACTACTGAATATATTCCTACATTTTATTTTAAAAGTCAAGGGAAATCTTTTTTTATTTTTTTAAACAGTTTTTTCATATTAAAAATGCCACAAGAACAAGTAGGCCATATATCATATTTGATTTAAAAATATTTAAAGAACTTTCAGCGTTATCTGCTTTCCAGTGCTTCATTTGCCAATATAAATGTAGTGCGGCTGGCAATAATAAAAATACTATATGAAATTTAAACATTATTATTGCAGACAGGCTCAATAATAACCATGAGAAACAAAAGAAACTACAAACCCATATTTTAGCGTTTTCACCAAATTTAAGTGCTGTAGATTTTATTCCAGCTAGCACATCATCTTCTCTGTCTTGATATGCATAAATTGTATCATAACCAAGCGTCCAAAGAATTCCGGAAGCATAAAGAAGTAAAGTAGGAAGCTCAATAATTCCGGTAATTGCTGTCCATCCCATAAGTACACCAAAATTAAAAACAAACCCTAGAAAAGCTTGAGGCCACCATGTCCAGCGTTTCATTAAAGGATAGGCAATAATTAACGGTAAACATAAAAATCCAAGTAAAACCGTAACAACATTCATTTGTATAAGGATAATAAAACCTAAAAACAGCAAAAAGAATAAAAAGATAAATGCTTGTTTTATGCTTAAGTCACCGGCAGCAATCGGTCTGGTGTGTGTGCGCTTAACTTTTTTGTCTAGCTCACGATCCCATAAATCATTGATAATGCATCCGGCTGCACGCATAACAACAGCGCCAATCGCAAATAAAAATAATATATACCAGTCACTTGAGTTCATAGCTATTATACCACCGGAAGACATAGCTATTATACCACCGGAAGACATAGCAATTGCCCACCATCCCGGTAATAAAAGCAACCATATACCTATAGGGCGATCAAGCCTCGCAAGATATGCATAAGGCTTAATTGATTCAGGGCAGTAAAGATGAATCCAATTATCAAGCTTGATATCCGTATGTGTTTTTATGTTCATTATTATTGTTGTTCTTGCAGAGTTATAATATTTATAAAATTACCTATACAATACTTTGGATTAAAAATTCAGTGAATACGTACTTCAGTCAATACACATAAAGATATTGCATTCTTATCTTTTCTTGCCTTTTAATGCTTAAATTCCTATAGTTCCGCGCATGAATTTACTTGGCTCAAATTTTATAGATAATAAAAATCCCAAAGACACTAAAGTAGTTGTGGCTATGTCCGGTGGCGTTGATTCATCGGTTGTTGCTGCATTATTGCATGAACAAGGATATAATGTTGTTGGCGTAACTTTGCAGCTTTATAATGATATTGGTGAGGTTGATGCGCAGTATGTTGCTGAAAAATTTGGTTTTCCTCATTATGTATTAAATTGTGAAAGTAATTTCCGTCAGAATGTTATTACTGATTTTGCTGATAGTTATATGCGTGGAGAAACACCTGTCCCTTGTATTCGTTGTAACCAGACAGTTAAGTTTCGAGACTTGCTTAAATTTTCGCATGATCTGGGAGCGGATTGTTTGGCAACCGGACACTATACAAAACGTATTGTAAATAAAAATGGTGTGGCAGAGCTTTATCGCGCGCAGGATCATGATAAAGATCAAAGTTATTTTTTATTTGCTACAACACAAGAGCAATTAAATTTCTTACGTTTTCCACTTGGTAATTGGAGTAAAGATAAAACCAGAGCTGAAGCCCAGCGTTTCGGGTTGTCTATAGCAGACAAGCAAGACTCTCAGGATATTTGTTTTGTGCCTGATGGTGATTACGCAAAGATTGTCAAAAGCATCTATCCGGAAGCTGAAACATCAGGTGATATTCTTCATGAAGACGGACGAATTTTAGGACAACATAAAGGCATTATACATTATACAATAGGTCAGCGTAGAGGTATTGGAATTGGAGGAGGGATATCTAAAAATAACGCCCCGTTTTATGTAATTAATATTGATGCAAATAAGAATCAGGTGATTGTTGGCTCAAAAGAATCTTTGGCACGTGATGTAATAAATATTAATGAATGTAACTGGCTTGTTCCTGAAATCCCAAAGGACGGTATGGAAATTGATTTAAAGTTTAGATCAGTGATGAAACCTGTCGGCGCACGTTTAATAAAAAGAGAAAATAGAAGTGCTGAGATTTATCTAAATATTAAACAATATGGAATAGCATCAGGTCAAGCTGCTGTATGCTATGATAATGATCGTCTTATTGGAGGTGGTTGGATTATGAAGAATTCTAACGGACATTTTTAATATAAGTCCTCAAACGCCGGACATGCTTCGGGCTTACGCCCGCCGTGCAGTCGCACGGTACAATTTCGAATAGAATCTATACGATTCTTATTCGAAATCACTACATCATACAAAAATCAGTAATTGTCAGATCAGATTTGAACTATTACAATTTAACCAATTCTATTTAAAAGGTAATTTAAAAATATGAAAATTCTTGTTCTCAATGCCGGTAGTTCGAGTATAAAGCTATCTTTATTTGATACTTATAACGATACGCTGTTGTTTAAATGTATTTTTGAGCGATTTAAGAATGATGGATGTACTCTTGTTTTTTTTACCAATAACAAAAAAGAAAGTAAGAAATTAACATTTTCTACCACAATAGAAGTTTTTGAAAATCTTGAAGACATTTTAAAAGATTTTGATCTGCCGAAATTTGATGCTGTTGGTCATAGAGTTGTTCATGGTGGTGATAAGTTTATCAATACTGCCATTATAGATGATGTTGTTTTAAAACAAATAGATGAATGTACAAATCTTGCACCGTTACATAACCCACTTAATCTTGCAGGTGTAAAGGCTGCACGTAAAATATGGCCGGAAAAACCTCATATTGCCGTTTTTGATACAGCCTTTCATCACACAATTCCAGAGCAAGCATATAGCTATGCTGTTCCTAAAAAATGGCGGGATGCCGGTGTTAGGCGTTATGGTTTTCATGGAGCTTCTCATAAATATATAGCAACAAGAACAGCACAAGAATTTTGTTCTCCGGTAACAAATTTAAGAATTATCAGTTGTCATCTTGGCAATGGTGCTAGCATTTGTGCGATTGATCGCGGATTTTCAGTAGATACATCTATGGGGATGACAGCTCTTGAAGGTCTGGTAATGGGAACACGTTGCGGTGACGTTGATCCGGGTATTTTTAATTTTTTAAATAAAAATATGGGAATGTCTCTCAAGGAGATAGAAAATGCTTTATATAATGAAAGCGGGCTTAAAGGTCTCTCCGGTATTGGTAATGATCTAAGAGATATTGAAAAAGCTGCTATGGATGGTAATCATGTAGCTCAACTTGCCATAGGCGTATATGCTTACCGTGTCCGTAAATATATAGGAGCGTATGCAGCAGTTCTTCAAGGAGTAGATGCTCTAACATTTACCGGCGGTATAGGACAAAATTCAGCCATTATGCGCCGAAGAATTTGTGATGGACTGGAGTTTTTAGGTCTTGATCTGGATGATGATAAAAATATTTCAGTTGATCTTGGAAAGTCATTTGATGCGCCACAAATTCAAAGAGTTAATTCACGTATAAAAGTATTTGTAACACGCACTCGTGAAGAATTAATGATTGCAAAGGAAACATGGCATATCCTTACTAAAGAAAACAAAGTACTGGCAAAAAAGAAAAAAGTTGTAATTCCCGTTTCGGTATCGGCAAGACATGTTCATCTTGATAAAAAAACAATGGAAGCACTTTTTGGAAAAGGTTACGAGTTAAAGCCGTTAAAACAGCTTAGTCAGCCCGGAGTATGGGCAGCAGAAGAAACTATTACAATTGTAGGTACTAAAGGAAATCTGAAAAATGTCAGAATTTTAGGCCCTTTAAGAAAAGCTACACAAATTGAGATATCACGAACAGATACTTTTGCACTTGGTGTTGAAGCTCCTGTTCGGAGTTCCGGTGATCTTGAAGGAACTCCGGTGGTAAATCTTATTGGTTCAAAAGGAGAAATAAAGAGTAATGGTTTAATCATAGCTAAACGACATATCCATATAACTGTGGAAGATGCCGAGCGTTTAAAATTAAAAAATGGAGATTTTGTAGATATTAGTATTGATAGTGAAGGACGGGATATAATTTTCGGTGATACTTTAGTGCGAGTATCAGATAAATACGTTACGGAAATGCATATAGATACCGATGAAGCAAATGCCGCCGGTGTGTCATTATCAACAAATGGTGAGCTTATTTATGTTTCAGCTAATGCATGTGCAGATATTATAGGAAAACAAAATCTCTAAAAAATTCCAACGTAGTATTGAAAACTTTACTTGTGGTTATTGTGCTGCGATCGTGGTTGGTAATGGTTATACTAATCATTGTCCGCAGTGCCTTTGTAGTAAGCATGTTGATATTAATCCGGGGGATCGTGCTTCTGATTGTGGAGGCTTGATGAAGCCTGTAGAAATTGAGCAAAAAAATGGAGATTATGTCATAATTCACGTTTGTGAAAGTTGTGGTCATATGAAGAAAAATAAAGTTTCTCCAAATGATAATATAGAGGCCATAATTGCTATTTCTCAAGGAAAACATATTCAGTAAAGAGTTAGATAAAAGTTATCAATTATTATAAAGCTTCCTATATTGCTTTCTTATTGTTATAAACACCGCAATTTGCAAAACAAGCAAGAGTCGGTCGCAGACCTTACCCGGCTTAGAGCTTTCATCGTTTAAGTTTTGGCGGAATTAAATAGAGCTTTGTGTGTGTCAGGATACACCTTATTTTTATTTTTCAGGCTAAATTTGGAATGCTGTTAGCTCTTACAATTAAAACAAGGACATTAAATGAAAACACTTGTTGTATGCTCAGGCGGGCTGGATTCTGTTACTTTAGCCTATAAAATAGCTAAGGAGAGCAATCTTACAGGACTTATTGCGTTCAATTACGGACAGCGACATAAGAAAGAACTTGGTTTTGCTAAATTATGCGCTGAAGCTTTAGATGTTTCATATAATGTAATTGATATTTCCAATGTAGGCGCATTGCTTAGCGGTTCAGCATTAACAGATGATATAGCTGTTCCTGATGGACATTACGAAGAAAAATCCATGAAAGCAACGGTAGTTCCTAACCGTAATGCTATTATGATGACTATTGCTTATGGCGTAGCATCGGCAAGAGATATGCAAGCTGTTGCAATAGCAGTTCATGGAGGAGACCATTTTATTTATCCGGATTGTCGTCCTGATTTCATAAAGTCTTTTGAGCAAATGCAAAATTATGCATTGGATGGAATGGGAAAAATCAAACTTAGTACACCATTTCTTGAAATGTCCAAGGCTGATATTGTGAATACAGGAGTATTACTTGATGTGCCTTTTATAGATACATGGTCATGTTACAAAGGAAAAGAGAATCATTGCGGACGATGTGGAACATGCGTTGAACGTCGTGAAGCTTTTGATCTCGCCAGAGTAAAAGATCCAACATATTATGAAGATACGGAATTTTGGAAGAGTGCATGTAATGTATAAAATATCAAAAGAATATCATTTCTCAGCAAGTCACCGGCTTTTACAGCTTCCGGAGGATCACCCTTGTTCACGTATGCACGGACATAATTATATAGTTGAGGTTGAGCTACAATCCGAGACACTTAATGCGGTTGGGTTCGTTCGTGATTACCGTGAACTTGATGATCTTAAAATCTATATTGATGATAAATTCGATCATCGTCATCTAAATGATGTGCTTGGCAATGACAGTGTCACAGCAGAAAAGCTGGCAAAACATTTTTATGATTGGTGTAAAGAACGTTGGCCTGAAGTTACAGCAGTGCGCGTTAAAGAAACCCCTAAAAGCATGGCAGAATACAGACCATTATTATAATATTGTTGGCCTAATAATATGAGCGAAACAGATAAAATAAGAATTAGTGAAATTTTTGGCGTAACTATTCAAGGTGAAGGAGTTTTGATTGGTCAACCAACAGTATTTGTGCGTACCGGTGGATGTGATTATCGTTGTAGCTGGTGTGATAGCTTGCATGCTGTTGATAGCAAATACCGTAATGACTGGAAGTTGATGAGTACAAAGGACGTTTGGGCTGAGATTAAAAAATGCTCTGGAGAAAAGCCTATTACAATTTCTCTTTCCGGTGGAAATCCGGCAATTCAACCGCTTGGCACACTTATAAAAACAGGAAAATCCGAAGCGTATCGTTTTGCACTTGAAACACAAGGTAGCGTGAGCGCAGATTGGTTTTGTGATCTGGATGTTTTAACACTTAGTCCAAAACCTCCATCCAGTCAGATGGAAACAGATTGGAATATGTTTGATATTTGTTTGGAGGCGGCCGGTATAAAGCCTGAGGTTGTACTTAAAATTATTGTTTTTGATGATGAAGATTACAATTATGCAAAGGATGTTGCATTACGTTATCCATCATTGCCGCTTTATTTACAGCCCGGAAATCATAAAGTTGAAGGTAATGCAGAGCATGAAAAATTGAATGAACGGATGCGCTGGCTTGTTGAAAAAGTTACGCAAGATCGGTGGTTTAATATTAGAGTGCTTCCACAATTACATGTGATGTTATGGGGAAATAAACGCGGTGTTTAAAATAGGAAAGAGAAATAATGAACAAAAATATTTATGAAAATCTGACACAGCTTGGCTCTAAAACAGATTTACCACAAAGTCCTGAGAAGGCTAAGATTGAGCGTGTTTCCAACCCACAAAAAGATGTGCAATATTGCATACGTTTTGCTGCGCCTGAATTTACCTCTTTGTGTCCAATGACAGGAGCGCCTGATTTTGCATATTTAATGATTGATTATATACCCGATCAATGGATTGTTGAAAGTAAATCACTAAAGCTATTCCTTGGTTCATTCCGTAACCACGGAGCTTTTCATGAGGATTGTACGATAAGTATTGCCAGACGACTCATAGATGAAATTAATCCTGTATGGTTACGAATTGGCGGATATTGGTATCCCAGAGGAGGAATCCCTATTGATGTTTTTTATCAGACCGGAAAAGCTCCAGACGGTGTTTGGATTCCGGATCAAGATGTAAAGAATTATCGCGGGCGCGGGTAGTGAAGATATTTAGCGTATGATTTTTATATCTGCGGCTTCACGGCCTTTATCAACAATTTTTAGCATAACGCGCACACGTTGTCCGGCTTCCAGTTCTTCAATTTCAAGTTTGTCCAATAAGGATTTATGAACAAAAATATCTTTCATTCCGTCATCTGGAATAATAAATCCAAAACCCTTTTCCGGCTTATACCATTTTACCAGTCCGCCCATAGTTACAGTACCGTCTTCTTCATTGGCTTCAGGCATTAAGTTTACTTCACCCGGGCTGATGACTTCGGTAACTTCTTTAACTTGTTTTCCTTTTGAGCCGTCAAATATTGTGCACATAAGTTCTGCACCTTCACCGATAGCATGAAATCCTGCTTGTTGCAGTGTTGTGATGTGTAAAAACGCATCATAGCTTTCATCTTCCGGCACAACAAAGCCGAAACCTTTGGTTCCGTTAAACCATTTTAAATTCATTTTAATCGGTTGCAGCTCTTCCTCAGGACGAGGTTGATTCTGTATAGTAGACAAAAGTTTAAATCCTTTAAGTATATTTACTCAAACAAACATTTTACGCATTAGAGTTACTACTTAATAATTGTGCATTAAATTATATTTTAAATCCAGAGCTTTTGATATTTTTGCTGTAAGTATGCATTAGAAATCGAGTGTAAATTAATTAAGGGCTGTACTGATTAATTAATCCATGTCTTGTATGATTTGAAAATTTTTCAAACATACAAATCCGTTACTTGCAGCAATAACGAGTATGCGTGTTTCTTGATGGGTTATCATTCCTGATGGAAAATTATGTTTTTCTTCCCAGACATCCATATCATATACAATTAATTGTTGATTACCCAATGTACATAAACTACCAAAATATCCAAAAGCACGGCTGGTTTTTTTAATATGTGCAACCGGCATATTCCAATTTAATGTACGCATATTATTATCAGGTATTGGAAAAGTACTGGCTTTTGATTCATCCTGTATTTCAGCATTATTCCAATAGTGTGGCAAATCTCCCATAACCTTAGAAAGAAATTCTGGAGCGCGTATAGCAATGCGTGCAGAATAAGTTTCAACAGTTTCCGTATTGCTTAATGAAAACCGCTCTTGATAAAGAATATCGCCTTCATCAAAATTTTGAGTTAATTTATGTAGACTCATTCCGGCCGCCTCAAAGCTTCCCATAATAATAGTAGGCGTTGGCATAAGTCCGCGCCCATCTGGCAAATAGGATGGATGTAAATTAATTCCATAAGCCTGACTTTCATCAAACGATGGTATTTTATATTTATAACCTGCTGAAAGAAAAACCTCGGTGTTTTTATCAAGAAAGCTATCTATATGCACATCCTGAGGTTTTGAGAGAATAATAGGGATATTTAATTTTCCAGCTAAAGCAATAGTTTGCTTATTAAAATTAAAGATATTATCACATTCAAAACTAAAGATACCAACAAGCTCATGTCCGTCTTTACGTAAGCGTTGGATTGCCGGTAACATAAAATCATAGCCAAAATAAACAAATTTCATGCATTTACTATTCATTATCATAAAGGATATGGCAAGAGAGTGTATTTAAGCTCGAAATGTAACAGATCATGTTTTACACTTTAATTTATATAAAAATTCTGCTAAACCAAAAATCATGAGCAAACAAGTAATTAAAAAGAAAAATGGTAAAAGCAAGAGCGTATATGGAGCAGCTCCAAAGGCTCAGGAAATAGAAAGCCATATATTGGCTGTTTTAGTTAGCAATGAGCCGGGAGTTTTAGCGCGGGTTGTAGGTCTGTTTTCAGGACGTGGTTATAATATCGACAGCTTGACGGTTGCTGAAACTGATCATGATGAACATTTATCACGCATCACTATTGTGTGTTCTGGAACACCTTCTGTTATTGAACAAATCAAATCTCAGCTTGGGCGGCTTGTTTGTGTTCAGAATGTTTGTGATCTTACGAGTTACGGATTATATGTTGATCGGGAATTAGCATTAATTAAGGTTGTTTGTACAGGAGAGCATCGAATTGAAGCTTTGCGTATAGGTGGGATATTTCGCGCGCGTGCTGTTGATTCAACATTGGAATCTTTTGTGTTTGAACTAACAGGCAGAGCAGAAAAAATTGATGCTTTTATTGACTTAATGCGACCGTTGGGACTTATTGATGTTAGCCGTACCGGTGTTGCTGCTATTTCCAGAGGAAAAGAGTTTATAAGCACATAAACTTATGATTAAGAAAATTCTTAGGATACCTCTTCACTTTTTTAATTTGATATAACATTGTAAAAATAAGGTTTTAAATAATGACAAACGCACTACAGCAAACAAATAACTTAAATGAAAAAACGCATCTAAATGTTTATTACGATAAGGATTGTGATAAGGAATTAATAAAATCCAAAAAAGTAACTATCATTGGTTATGGTTCTCAAGGTCATGCACATGCGCAAAATATGAAAGATAGCGGTGTTGAAGATCTCGTGATTGGATTACGTGAAGGTTCAAGCTCTGTTGTAAAAGCACAAGCTG
>JAGLMC010000006.1 GCA_023140215.1 Alphaproteobacteria bacterium | reverse complement strand
CAAAACGCTTTTCGAGACGATTTTTCATATCAGGATTGTTTTGGCTACAGTCAGTAATAGTTTTCGAGATATCTGTTTGTACAGTTTTTACTGCTTCAATTAAATTATAGTTATTATATATCATAAATAAATGTCGTTGTTCTTGCTTGTCTATTTTATTCATAAGCTCACGGAGCATGGAAAATGTTTTTTGGCTAGAATTACTTTGTGCTGTTAATGCTGGATTATTCACAGTTTCAATAGCTTCATTATTGCTATCTTTAGATTCAGCAAAAGAAGATCCTGAAAAGATTGTCAGTAATATAAAAGTAATAAAAATCATAAATGAAGTTTTGGTCATAGGCTTTAGGCCTCCTTGGTATATGAATCAATTATCGGTATATTGTTAACAAAAAAAAAGACGCTCGGAAAGGTGGCTTATGAAATGTTGCTGAAATATAGTGTAAAAAATGCCTGTATGATTTTTTATCCGGATTTATTATATGTGGGGGCAACATCATATCCGGAAATCATACAGGCCAGTGCGCATGATATGAAATAAAACTAGCGTATTAAATTATTTACTTAAATTTGTCCTTATAATTACAGTATCTTATATACTTAACATAACATGTAAAATGTAAATATAAAGTAAATAAAATGCGAAATGTATTTAATTAGTATTTATTTGTCATTTTTATTTGATTTTAATAAGTAAAAGTTATTTAAAATTTTAAATAAATACTATATTTACTGTCTTTTTATTAATAGAAAGTCTTGTTTATATGAATGGAGGGGACATATTGATTTAAGCCAAATCTATAAGTTTAAGCTGTCATTGTACTAAGGCTTGGATCATTATCTGATAATGATGCATTAAGTTTATATTCATTATTAAAGCTTGCGAGTGCTTTTTTAACATTGGAGTCGTTATTTAGAGAGTATATTTCTTCTTTATTCGTTTCAATGCCACTAAAATCTCCTAATGTAGCAACCTGAAATTCTATTTCTCCAGCTGTCATTGTAGGTTCTTTTAGCATTGCATTTGCTAAAACATCATCATTTTTTACAATAGCAGTTACAGCAACTCCATCACCTTTTTCTATAGCTTCATTTAACTTATTCCCTGTATTATTAGCCTTACGTACATCAGCAGTATCCAGTTCGGGCAAGATTTCTGTATCTAGCTTATGTAACATATTAGCAAATAACCTTCCTTCAGGATGTCTTTCAGGAGGCATATAAAGTTCTTTGATTTCTTTAGCTTCAATATTGTTAAAATCAAATTGTGAAGGAATTTGAGCTGCTTGAACGATAGTGCCATTTTCATCACGTTTTGGTGATAATAATTCTTGCATTTTAGCTAAAAGTTTTGCTTCTTGTTTAGGAGGAAGGTGGTTGCGTTCTTGCAAAATATCTTGTATGGCACCATAACTAATAGCCGCTATTCCAGCCAATCCACCAAGCATTACATCAGCACCCATTGAGCCCGCTGCATCAGCGTGTGTTGTAGAAGGCGCAGGCTTAATTGTCATAGCGGCATGTTTTGGATTTATATTGAGAGATTTAGCGGCTTGATTTAAGGCAGCATCCATTCCTGATTGTACATTTTTAACTTCGGTCGTAAATCCGGCAGCAGCACTTGCTACCTGATCACGGCTTTGCATGGCTGTAGCTTTCATACCGGTTAAATCAGGATTTGCATTTATAGCGTCAGGTTTTAAAGCTGACATATTTACGCTAGATACTTTGGCTAGATGCTGAGTACTTGAAACTTTTTGCATAACAGTTTTATTATTACCAGCAAATAAATTATCAATACCAGAAACGATAGGTGAGCCTACTATGGCTTTTTCGTTAAATATACCCATAATATTATTTGATTCATACATTGTTTGATCTATTTTGCTTTAGGTTGTCCGACATTAAAGCACACCGCTCTTCTTTTTTTATAAACTATAAAATTTTAGCGTTATTTTACTTAATATTTCGTTAGTAAAAGCACTTTTTTTGTTAAATATAATGGAGTAAATATTGCCATATTATATATATTTTGATAGTTTGGCCATAAATAGCCAAATAAGCGTTTGATAAAAAACAATTTTATCTCAATTGTATTCTTCGATAACTTAACGCTTCTGCGATATGAATTTTTTCAATTTTTCTTGGCGCTCCCGCTAAATCAGCAATTGTTCGTGCTACACGTAAAATACGATAATATCCACGAGCAGATAATTTTGTACTTTCCATTGCTTTATTAAGTAATGTTTTTGCTTCATTATCTAATGGAGCAATGGCTTCAACGGTTTTATTATCGGCATGTGCATTTATATTTATTGAAAGATCAGCTCCAATCTCTATAAAGCGATTTTCTTGAATTTTACGCGCTAACATAATGCGCGCTGCAACCGTTTCCGAGCTTTCTCCCGACTGGTTAGTATTCAAGTCTGAAACTCGCACAGGAGGGACATCAACCTGAAGATCAATTCTATCTAACATAGGCCCTGAAATTTTGGATTGATAATCCAAAGCACAACGCGGGGCTTTTGTGCATTCAAGCTCTGAATCTCCCAAATGTCCACAACGACAAGGATTCATCGCTGCAATTAATTGAAAACGTGCTGGAAAAGTAACATGATGATTAGCACGTGCTATAAGAACAGATCCAGTTTCTAATGGCTGACGAAGAGCTTCAAGAGTCCCGCGAGCAAATTCCGGTAATTCATCAAGAAATAATACACCATTATGAGCAAGTGAAATTTCCCCCGGTTTTATTTTATGACCGCCACCAATTAAAGCCGGTAAAGATGCGGAATGATGAGGGTCTCTAAACGGACGGTTTTGAAGCAATCCGCCCTCCGGTAAACTACCGGCCAAAGAATGGATCATTGATACTTCAAGAGCTTCACGTGGTGTTAATGGAGGTAAAATTCTAGGGAGACAGCCCGCCAGCATTGATTTACCAGAGCCGGGAGAGCCGATCATGAGCAAATTATGACCACCGGCGGCTGTGATTTCAAGAGCGCGCTTAGCTGTTTCCTGTCCCTTAACATCAGCCATATCCAATCCGGTTGGAGCTAATTTATCTTTCAAACGAGCTTCCGGACGAATTAAAACTTGTATGCCTTTAATATGATTAATTAACTGAAGCAAATTATGTGGAGCAAGAATATCAACTTCCCCCGCCCATGCTGCTTCACCTCCACAGCTTTCCGGACAGATTAATTTATTATCATTAGCATTAGCATGAATTGCTGCCGGTAAAACGCCGGTTACAGACCTAATTGAAGCATCCAGCGATAATTCACCAAGCACCAGATATTCTTCCAGCTCTTCTTTAGGAATAATTCCCATAGCAGCCAATAAACCAAGTGCAATCGGCAAATCATAATGTGAGCCTTCCTTAGTAACATCAGCCGGAGCTAGATTAACAGTTAAACGTTTGGGAGGTAGTGATAAACCAAGGGAATGTAAAGCACTACGAACGCGCTCTTTGCTTTCTGCTACAGTTTTATCAGGTAAACCAACAATATTAAAAGCCGGTAAACCGTTGGAAATTTGCACCTGAACATCAACAGGACGAACATCTATACCTTGAAATGCAACTGTATTAACGCGTGCAACCACCTGAGATATTTCCTTTATATTTTAAATTTATAGATACTTATAACAGAAGAACAAATCAGAAACAATCATGCTGAAAATATAATTTAGCAATAAAATAAGAAATATTAACGATTAATTAATCTTTACCTATTAATAAAAAAGATATGAACGCAATAAAAAAACAGGAGTAGAAATGATATTAAATGATCAAGATTTAGCTATTATAGTTAATAAACTTCAAGTCCCTCTTATTGTTTCAGAGCTTTTAGACGCTAAAACAGTATTAACAAGTGATACTAAATATGCATTACATGAGCTTATTAGTAATTTTAAACCTGATATGGCATTAATATCAATCGCTATAAGCATTAGAAAAATCATAACAACACAATTAAATAAAACATCTGCAAGTATAAAAATACTCGAAATGGAATGCGATAAGATTATTGATGAATATGGAGTGTTATGTTTTAAAGAAATACAAAGTGAAAAAGCAATAGCATCTGATGTTTTTAATTCTTTAATTTATATGGGAGAAGATTTTGAAAGCCTTACAAATCTTTTGGATTCAAATGCATTTCTCTTACAAGAACAAGGTGGTGTGGCTTTTAAGCTTTATGAAATTTTACGTGTTCAAGCTAAAACACAAAGTATGGTTGTTGAAACAGCATTAATGATGGTTAATATTATGGAAGATGATGAAAAAGATAATATGATATCTGCACCTGTTGCTGACTTAATTGAAAATTGTGATAATGTGATTATATTTCCTTTTTGATATGTAAATATGATTATATGGTGAGCCTTTAAACAGCTTTAGAAACCATTACTCCGATTTTTGTGCCCCCAAGGATATGTAAATGGAAGTGTGGCACTTCCTGACCGCCATTAATGCCTGTATTGGTAATCGTTCTATATCCATCTTGTTTTATATTTTCTTGTTCAACTATTTTTGAAACAGCTTCATAAAATCCTTTAATTTCTTCAGCAGTAGCGTTGCTTCCAAAATCATCAATAGATATATAACGCCCTTTTGGAATAACAAGAATATGCACAGGAGCTTGCGGATTTATATCTTTAAAAGCTAAAACATATTCGCTTTCATATACTGTATCATTTGGAAGCTCATTACGTAGAATTTTGGCAAAGATATTATCATCATCGTATGTGTTCATTTTATGCCCCTTATAAAACAACTATAGTTTTTAATTCAAGATTTTTGTTCAATAGATTTCTTATCTATTATTTTATAATAATAATATCCTTTGAGAATTTTATTGTCTACACAAGCGTAATATGGATGCATACCAATACGTGTATATTCCATACTTTCATAAAGAGATATAGCACTTTCCATCGTCTCACGAACATCAAGATTAATAACTTTAAAACCTTCTTGAAGAGCTACTTTTTCAGCTTTTTCAATTAGCATTTCTGCTAGACCATATCCACGCGCCCAAGGAGCAATAAAATTTGTAGTAAGTTGCACAGCATGTTTTTGTGCTTCGTTATTTTGAGGAGGTTTCCAAAGCTGGCATGTACCACAAATTACATTATCTAACCGTGCAACTAATAAAATACGGGCAGGCATAATTAAAACGCCATTCCAAAATCGCTCTAAAACATCATGCGATGGAGATTTAATCCATCCAAAACCACCGCCATCTTTTATAGAAGATTTGGTAGCATCACATAAATCATTAAGATCAGCGATGCTAAGTTTTTCAACACGTTCAACACTTGACACAGAATCTAAAGATTTTATTCTTGTCTGATTGCTCATTACTGACACTCCTTATTTAATACTTTACGCATAAATGTATTACAGTTTTAAGCTCATGGTTTTTAGTGCAACAAATTTAGAATCAAATACAATCTGTTTTTTGATTCTTTTCTAAATATAACTAAATACCTATCATATTATTCTACCCAACTACAACGGGAACTAATTATTTAGTTCCATATAATTTGTCACATAATTTGTAATTGTTAAAATATTATATGCATATATATATTCAACCATAAAAGAATGAACAAAGTAGTAATTATTATTAGAATTTTGACAACTTTCTGTGCTGCTAAGCACAAAGAAAATAATTTTTTTTGAAGGAAAATGTTAATATTATCTACTTAAGCATCCCTTTGTTGTTCTTGTATTTTAGCAGATTCAAATGCCCATTCAAGCCATGGTAAGAGTGCCGTAACATCAGAAGTTTCAATTGTTGCACCGCACCAAATTCGCAACCCTGCCGGAGCATCCCGATAGCTTGCAATATCGTAAGCTACTTTTTCATTATCCAGTAATTTTGTCATAGATTTTATAAATGCATTTTGATTCTCACCAAGATTTACAAACCATGGATCAGTGATTTTTAGACATACAGAGGTTGTAGAACGTATCTCAGGAGTTTCAGCTAGAAATTCTATCCATTGAGTTTTATCAACCCATTTTTCAATGGCTAAAAGATTTTGAGAACTGCGTTGAATTGTAGTTTTTAAACCACCAATATTTTTAACCCATTTAAGTGCATCTAAACAATCTTCAACAGCAAGCATAGAAGGTGTATTAATTGTTGATCCTTCAAAAATACCATCATTGAGTTTACCTTTTTTAGTCATAGTAAAGATTTTTGGTAATGCTCGATCCGGCGTATAATTTTCCAAACGCTCAACAGCACGAGGACTCAAAACAATCATACCGTGCGCACCTTCGCCACCTAAAACTTTTTGCCAGCTCCATGTGGTAACATCGAGCTTGCTCCAATCAAGATCATAAGCAAAAACTGCCGAAGTTGCGTCACAAATTGTAATACCTTTACGATCATCATTAATCCAATCTGTATTAATGACACGTACACCGGAGGTTGTTCCATTCCAGACAAACACACTATCGCGCTCAGGATCAGCTTGAGACATATCAGGTAATGCACCATAATCAGCTTCAAAAGTACGTACATCTTCAAGCTTAAGTGAATTAACAATATCCTTAAGCCACCCGCTGGAAAAACTTTCCCAAGCAAATATATCCACACCGCGAGAGCCAAGCATAGACCATAGAGCCATTTCTACAGCTCCTGTATCAGAAGCAGGTACAATCCCGATTTTATAATCAGATGGAATGCCAAGTAGATTACGATGTGTTTCAATTATTTCTTTAAGTTTAGCTTTTGCAGGTGCTGAACGATGAGATCGTCCCAGCATTTCTTTTGAAAGGGAATTAAAGTTCCAACCGGGACGTTTTGAGCAGGGTCCGGATGAAAAAACAGGATTTTGAGGTCTTTGAGAGGGCTTTTCCATAAATATTTCACCATTGTTTAAATAAAAACTGTTTCAGCGATATGAAATTCCTGCTCTACTGTCCAGTGATTTTTAACTTTAAAGGTGAATAATTTTCCATGAGCTATGTTTTAACTTTTGTTTCTTCTGATATTTCCAAGCCTATTTCTAATAAGCATGTTGTTAAGATAAACGAAATGATGATGTCTTATGACATTCAACAAACATGTGAACCTGTCTGGCTTGCGCAAGATAAAGCTGTCGATATAGGTATATTAAATAAGCCGGAAAAAGAGTTTCTAAAAATTTTGCGTCAGGAATTTTATAGTAATGCTACTGATATTTTTATTAATATAGTTAAAGGCCGCCGTAAAAAATTATTATTAGCTGACATGGATAGTACTATTGTTGATTCTGAAACACTGGATGAATTGGCTGAATTTGCTGGATTAAAAGAGCAAATATCTGCAATTACAGCTCAGGCTATGGAAGGACAATTAGACTTTCATGATGCTTTGCGCAAACGAATTTCTCTTCTTAAAGATTTGCCTGTTAGCGCTTTAGAAAAAACTTTAAGTGCAACAAAAATAAATCTAGGTGCTAAAGAGCTTGTAAAAACTATGAGCGCACATAATGCAACATGTGTTTTAGTCTCTGGTGGATTTACCTTTTTCACAAAAAATATTGCTGCACAAGTTGGCTTTCATATTAACTACGGTAACACTTTAGATATAAGAAATGATGTGCTTACAGGACAAGTTATTGAGCCTATTTTAGATAAGCATTCCAAAGTTGATTTTTTGCGTAAACATGTAGAAATGCTCGGAATTACTAATCAAGATTGTATGAGTATTGGTGATGGAGCTAATGATCTCCCAATGTTAGAATTGGCTGGTTTAGGTGTTGGTTATAAACCTAAAGAAGTTGTGAAACAAACAATTGATAATCTTATTATTCATGGTGATTTATCTGCTGCTCTTTATGCTCAAGGTTATATGGATAAACAAATTCTTATATAGCTTATATTAATTCAATTATTTTTCGTTTTAAAGAGTCGAATAATTAGCATGAACGGGTTGAATTGCTGTGAGGTTCTCGTAGGTTTGTACTATTTCAGATTCTATGGGATTATTTTTTATATATTCAGCAACAATTGGTAGGCTGCCATATTCTTTTAAATCTTCAAACTGTTTTTCAAATAAGATAGAGTTTGCTTTAACCTCAATAAGTGCTTGTACTTCCGGTGGCATATTATCTGTAATGATGTTCGGTAGACCGTTAAAGACGGTTGTTAAATTTATAGGAGGTTCATTATTGCTCATATTCCAATTTAATGTATCTCCTAAACCAGCTGTTTTATGCACGGCAATTTTTAATGCGTTTGCTGCATCGTGTGAAATATGAATGATACCGCCCTTAATGCTTTTAAAATTATCATAGACTTTTGCGGTAAGATATCCAGCTCCCATGCCTCCACTTAAAGCTCCGATAACACCACCAATCACGCCACCGACTACTGTTCCCACACCCGGAACAACAGAGCCGATTGTTGCTCCAATAGCAGCACCACCTAAAGCGCTACCAAAAGAACCTATATTGGAAACGGTTTCAATTGTTGCAGATCGGGCAGCAGCTTTAATATCGCCTTCCATAAGATCAAACTGTGTTTCACCGTAAGGCACAGCATTCTCATAAAAAATTTCTGCGGCTTCAGCCTTTGATCCACCTGCGGCTAACATGAATGTGGCGGATAATGTACCAACTGTTACACTTGCAACAACACCGCCATTCTTGCCAAGGCTGCTAAGAAAGTCAAATTTTGGCTTTTCCGGTAACATACTATCAAGAACCTCAATACCTTTTAAAACCTCTGTTTTTTGTGTAAACGTTAAATCTTTAATCAGATAGGGTTGAGCAACAATGTTATTACCTTCTAATCTAATGGCACTGTCCGGCGCATATGTACTTTCACGCCAAAACTTGGAATCATCAACATCTAACAATTTACCATTTTCATCCAAAGAATAACGAAGCGTTGAAGCTTGCTCAAGTGAAAACGCAGCAATCGCTGCTTGTGCATCAGCTAAACTAAAAGTTTTAGAGCTATGAATATTCTGCAATAAACTACGTGGCATTCCTTCAATATCTCCACCATCCATCCTCATCATATTGGGTAATTCACTTTGCACATAAACACTATCCGACCTTGCAAATGGAGTGAGCATTTGGCTTGGTTTATGCGCGTTTTCTATCACAAAACGCCGTGATATATCGTCAACAATACCATCAGGATTGCGAGTACCATCGGGAGAAGTAGAGCCGTAAATTATGGAGTATACATCTAAACCATATTGATTTGCTGTATTATCTAATGCATCTTTAAATGCATCTTCTGAAACCAGATGCATAGCAGGGGTTTTATCAACGATGCCAATATTGGGATTTGTTTCTGCCATTTTTTTGGCTACTTGATACGCAAATAGTCCATTTTGGTCTTTAGGAACAAAACCACCTTTTCCATCGGGCTGTAAAGCGCCACTATAAAGTAATGTAACTTTTTCCGTATCGGGCATTTTTACAGAAAGTTGACGCGTAAAATCACGTAATTGTTCAACAGGAAAAGACGTACCGCCATTTTTAACCGCTACATTATTTTCTTTTAATGATTCTATAATTTCTTCTAAATCCAAACACATACCTCTTATTTTTTATTTTGTGGTGGTATAAACTCCGCTGTTATGCTTTTATACTCGTCCGTATCATAAATATATCCGTGAGCTTCTAATGCTTGTTTAATCATGTTTGCTATTTCATTACGCTGATTCTGCATATCGTGCGGAATATCAATTTGAAAAAATTTCCAGTGAATTTTGATTTTTTTATTGTTCTCATCATATTCTGTATCTTCATGTGCCTCAAACTCCATTTTCACACCATTCCAATGAAAAGAAAAACGTTCCATTCCAGGATAATTTATCCCACCTTCATAAACCAAATATGCACCGGTTTCATCGTCGATTGTTTTACGATTATCGTAATCATTCACAAATACCATATTTAAAAAATCCTATCCTTAAGTGTATTAATATACAGCTTTTGTTTTAACGATTTATGAAGATTTGTCCAAACACACACCTCTTATTTTTTATTTTGTGGTGGTACAAACTCAGCTGTTACTTCTTCGTATCGATCTCTTTTATAAATATATCCGTGAGCTTCTAAAGCTTGTTTAATCATATTTGCTATTTCATCACGCTGATCCTGCATGTTATGCGGAATATCAATCTGAAAAAATTTCCAGTGAATATTTGGATTCCAGCTATTATCACCCGGTTCATTTAATTTTCTTTGTGCCTCAAACTCCATTTTTACACCATTCCAATGAAAAGAAAATCGTTCCATTCCAGGATAATTTATCCCACCTTCATAAACCAGATATGCACCAGTTTCATCATCGATTGTTTTACGATTATCGTAATCATTCATAAATACCATTTAAAAAATCCTATTCTTAAGTGTATCAATGTACAGCTTTTATTTTAACGATTTATGAAGATATATTCAATTTTTGCTTTTTTTAATATTTTTACAAAAGAAATAAAGTATTAACACTCTGTCGCTAGGATGGTTTGAATAGGGTATACTTCATGTTTAAAATAGTATTTTTTAAAATAAACACAAATGATTATAGAAGTGATTTAGATGACAGAAAAATGGGAACCACTTGTTTCGGATGAAGATCTTGAAGATATTATAAAAATCTATTGTAATGATTTTACAGCCTTGGAGCGTGCAGGGCGTTATGATCCAATTACCGGCCGTGATAAGGAAATTGATGACGCTCTTTTAATCCTATTGCAAAAGGGACGCAAGAATGTATGTTTTCTAGCTCCTGCCGGTGTTGGTAAAACTGCGGCTGTTGTAGGGATAGCACAACGAATTGTTCGCGGGGATGTTCCTGATTATCTGAAAAATTCGCGTGTTCTTGAAGTTGATCTTGCAAGAATGGCAGCAGGAACAAGCAGTCCTGCTGAGTTTCAATCACGCTTTATTCCGTTATGTAAAGGCGTTGCCGAGCGTTATCATAATCCTGATAATCCGCGTATAATCTTATTTATAGATGAAGTTCACCAAATTATGCCAAGTTGTGAAGGAAGCTCTTATAAAGGACTTTCTGATGTTATGAAGCCTTATTTGACCGTTGGTGATCTTATGGTTATTGGAGCAACTACGTTAGATGAATTTCGTATGTATGTTTCTTCCGATCCTGCGCTTGACAGACGTTTTCAGAAAATATTTTTAAATCCACCTAATGTTATTGAAACATATCGTATTTTACAAGCCTTGCGTCCCGGATTTGAAAAACATCATAAAGTTAAAATTAGCAACGAACAATTAATGCTTATTGTTAAATTAACAAATGAGCATATGCGCAAGCGTAATCAGCCGGATAAATCTATTATTACGATGGATGCTGCTATGGCTCACCATGTAAAAGAATTTGCAACAAATAAAGAACTGGCTCTTGAGTCAATTTATTATATGGTTGGTCGTGAGACTGGTTTAAATAAATCAGCTCTTCATGATGAACGAAAAATTGAAGAAACAAATAAAGAAGTTAAAAAGCTTGAAGAGCAAGTCAGCGGCGAAAATATTTCTGATGATAAAGATGCCCAGAAAAGATATGACGCTTCGCTTAATATAAAAGATGTTGAAATTGATGAAAATTATCAAGATCAATTAAAACAAGAGAAAATTGTTAAAGAGCAACAAATTAGAAAAAAAGATACAAACGCTAATTTAGATAAACAGCAAACACCGGAAGAATAGCTCATTAAGAAGTTGTCACTTATGTATCCAGTATGAGCTATTGTTAATTGGAGCGAGCGAAGGGATTCGAACCCTCGACCCCAACCTTGGCAAGGTTGTGCTCTACCACTGAGCTATTCCCGCAACAGAGGGCGCTATTATATAGAGCCGCTGGTTTCTGTCAACACCTAATTCGATGTTTTTTAAGTATTTTTCATTACTTGCCATGCGGCCTTTAAATAAATAAACATTGAGACAATTGTCAGTACTGCAGAGATGATTAAGAGTACTTCACCTATGTGAAATATGGGTAATGAGAGCAGCTCGTCGTAATAGAGAAGGAAGGTAATAGAGACCATTTGAGCAAAGGTTTTTATCTTTCCGAGCATGGATACGGCAACATTTGCTCGTTTTCCCAGTTCGGCCATCCATTCGCGTAAGGCGGAGATGGTGATTTCACGTCCAATTATGACGATTGCAGAGATTATGATGAGTAAATTTTCACCATGTACGAAGACTAGTAGTATTAGTGCTGTTGATACCATTAACTTATCAGCTACTGGATCCAGGAATGCGCCAAAAGAGGATGACTGGCCCAGTTTTCTGGCGAGGTAGCCATCAAACCAGTCGGTGATGGCTGCAAGACCGAATATGGCTGCTGAGGCCATGTTTGACCACTTGGTATCGTATAGATAGACCACCATAAGGATGGGTATCATAAATATTCTGCTAAGAGTTAAGCTATTGGGTATGTTCCACATTAATATATCGCCTCGTAATCTGGGCTCATTATACATACTTATGTTTGTCTGTTTGAGTCATAAAAAAGGATGAGTGTTTTCGTCGTATTCTGTGAGTTAATAGTCTTGCTACTATGTTAATATTGCTTTTTTAAAATTCTTGAGCTGGATTAATGGCCTTATTATTACAACTTGTTGATCGTGTAGTGACTTCTAAACTGGAATTAGACTGTGATGTATTAACAGTAGGGCGGAATCAGGATAATGACCTTGTTATTGATGATATTGCAGTAAGTGGTTTACATGCTCAATTTGAGCGGGAAGAAGATCCATATTATGAAGGGCATTTCCGTTATTTTTTGCACGATTTAGGCAGCACTAATGGCTCATTTGTTAATGGTGATCAAATTTCTCGCCAGGAACTCAAGAACAACGATACGGTAAAGATTGGCTGGAATGAGTTCAAGTTTATTGGTGATGATTATGAAAAACATGAAGCAACTGCTCATATTTTAAGCTCTAACTGATCACTGTAAGCTCACTAATTGTTAATTATACCGACTAGCCCTTCAGGGCTGGCTTTTATTCAATTTAAACTTAAATTTTTTTTAGTATAAATCCTGCAAATATGTAATATCTCAACTATATTCATATCTAATATAAACAATCAAAAAAAGCAGGGATAAATGGCTAACACATGTGTGTTAATTGTTGATGATGAGGCCATAAACCGACTATTACTCAATGAATATTTAGTCGATGCTGGTTATGACGTGGTTCAGGCCGAAGGTGGTACTCAGGCACTTGATATTCTAAAAAAAGAACCATCTCGTTTTGCTGCGGTTTTGCTCGATCGTATGATGCCTGATATTGATGGTCTCACTGTGCTTAAAGACATGAAGTCAACTGATGAGTTAAGAGATATTCCTGTCATTATGCAGACGGCTAAAGCAATGAAGTCTGAAATTCAGGAAGGGCTTGAATGTGGTTCATACTATTATTTAACAAAACCTTTCGATAGAAAAACACTATTAACAATTCTTAAAGCAGCTGTTGAACAGTTTATTGCGCATCGGTCGCTTATATCTGAATTAGAAGATACGACCAGCACTTTTTCTTTAATGAAAACTGGCATGTTTGAATGTACTACTCTTGAAGAGGCCAGAAGCCTTTCAAAGTTACTGGCAGTTAGTTGTCCTGAACCACATAAAACAGTAACCGGTTTATCTGAGCTGATTATCAATGGTATTGAACATGGTAACCTTGGTATTACGTATGATGAAAAAACTGACCTTCTGAAAGATGAAAATCTTTATGAGGAAATTGATGCACGATTAAAATTAGATGTTAACAAAGATAAAAAGGTAAAGGTCGAGTACCAAAGAGAGGATGGAGAAATCACTTTCGTTATCACTGATCAGGGAACTGGTTTTGAATACCAGAGCTTTATAAACATCGACTTAAGTGAAGTACTTGATTCACATGGTCGTGGTATAGCAATGGCCAAATTATTAAGCTTTTCTGATATCGAGTATCAAGGTTGTGGTAATCAGGTAAAGGCAATTATTAAAATTTAATAAAAGCATTCAGGTGCTTTAAAATTAGTTACAGATTTTCCCTGTTATAATTCCCAATCATAACTCTATGTGTAGATAACCCAGCTCGATATAATCATCTACCTGAACAGGTCCGGCAGGGCTGACATTAACATAGTCTGGAAATTCTTCTTCCGTTACGTTGAACCAGCTTGCATAGGTTCCGCAAACATGAATTGTTGTATCACCAGACTCCGATAAAGATTTAATTTTATTATGCAATCCGGGGTGAGCTATAGCTTCTTTTTCTGTTAATAACAGTGATTCTTTTGCATGAGATACGATTGCGATTGATATGTTGCTAAATTTGTTGCGTAGAGCCTGTATGTCGGTATTTAATTCAGTTATTATTTTTTCTAAATACAATTTATCACCACTGGTTATTTCAATAACAACCCCGGTGGGTGCCTTGTCATAACTAAGAATATTCTTTAATTCCTCAAATGCATTGCATTGAGCTGAAACCAGCAGCATAAAAAAACTAAATATATATTTCATTTCTATAGTCCAGTCGGCTTTATTTTAAGCAAGGCTTTCATGTCTGCAGTAATAACACCTGTTTGTAAATTATAAGTACCAGATTTTTTGTCATTAAAATAGGCTATTAATGTTTGTCTGATGACAGAAAATGCCAGTTCCTGCCATGGTATGTTTTCTTTATTAAATAACTGAACATCAAGTGACTCAATACCAGGGGAGAAGTCAGCTTCAGATAACCGGCCACGGTATATCATGTAAACCTGGCTAATATGTGGAATATCATAGACTGAATATAGTTGCAGCTCAGTTACGTTTGCATTTGCTTCTTCCTGGGTTTCTCTTATTGCACCCTGGGTTGTGGTTTCATTATTTTCCATGAAGCCAGCTGGTAGTGTCCATTTTCCCGACTGTGGTTCTATTGCTCTACGACATAATAATATTTTGTCATCATGTTCAATAAGGCAGCCAGTTATAATTTTAGGGTTTTGGTAAT
>JAGLMC010000059.1 GCA_023140215.1 Alphaproteobacteria bacterium | reverse complement strand
TGCCACATATGACCCTTTTGCTCGCGTTGTTCTACTTCAAGATCAGAAATTGATGTGTGAAGTTTTGGATCCCAGTTTACAAGTCGTTTATCACGATAAATTAATCCTTCTTTATGAAGCTGGACAAATACCTTTGTAACAGCCTTTGAAAGACCTTCATCCATTGTAAAACGCTCACGTGACCAGTCAGGAGATGCACCAAGACGGCGTAACTGATTTACAATTGTGCCTCCTGATTCTTCCTTCCATTCCCATACTTTTTTAATAAATTTTTCACGCCCTAAATCATGACGGGAAATATTTTGCTTATCAAGCTGTCGCTCTATTACCATTTGCGTAGCAATACCCGCATGATCTGTACCCGGCTGCCACAAAGCATCTCGGCCATTCATGCGATTATAACGAGTTAATATATCTTGCAATGTCATATTTAGAGCATGCCCAATATGAAGTGATCCCGTAATATTTGGCGGTGGAATCATAATTGTCCATGGCACTTTATCACTTTCAGGATTACAAGCGAAAATGCCGGAATTTTCCCAATCCTGATATTGTTTCTCTTCTATTTTATTTGGATCAAATTTTTTATCGAGCATGATTTACTTTCCCTTTAAACGAAGGAGATCATACGGGTTTTGTGAAATAAGGCAAGAGTATGGAAAAAGAAAATCAGGCTTCAAAACTATAGAATCATTACTGAAGAATCATTCTTCCAAGACTCTCTTTGCAACACGCTCTAATTCCTCTTGCACTAAACGCTCAATGATTGGTGGCAAGTTATTATCCAACCAGTCACGAAGCAAAGGACGTAATTCTGTACGAACAATTTCTTCAATAGTAACTCCGTTATGCTCTATGGCTGTCTTTTTCGCAAGTTCGGAAAAACCATCATAAGTAGCAATTTCTGCTTTTTCTGTTAAAAGAGAATCATCGGTAACCTTTAGTTTCGGCTCAGGTTTCGGCTCAGGTTTCGGCTCAGGTTCCGGCTCAGGTTCCGGCTCAGGTTCCGGCTCAGGTTCCGGCTCAGGTTCCGGCTCAGGTTCAACAGAAACCTCTTTCTCTTCAGGAAGAGCTTCAATGTTTTCATCATCATCCTCTGAGATAATCTGGCGAATTGAATCCAGTATCTCTTCAATTGATGGTTCTTCTTCTGAGGTTTGTTGTTCGGACATGTATAAAATATTGAATAATTAGGATTCCAGTTAGCTCAGTGTCTTACATTGAATGCCCCTTGTCAAAGAGGTAAAGCATAACTAATTGCAGCCTATCCACATTCATATTAAAAAAACACGTTTTAACTTTACATATTGCAATGTATTTCTTCAATATAGCGCTAAAAAATAAAGTTAAACAATTATATGAACAATTTCTTTCTAAAAATGAAAAGTTTGATTTGGTTCAAATCCGGGCAAATAAGAAGAAGCTGCTTCAAATAGAACAGATGATGAAAAATTATTTTCCTCTATTTTTTGCACAAGCGTAACTTTACCCATTACTTCTTTCTCTTTACGGACAATCGCTATTAAACGTCCGCCTATTGATAATTGTTTAATTAAGTTGTCTTGAATATCTATCACTGCTCCATTCATAAAAATAATATTATATGTTCCATGTTCAGCTTTACCTTTTTCAAGCTTCCCCTTAAAGCCTGCTACATTGCATATATCAAGCTCATTCCAAAGCTTAGAAGCTAGATCAATATTTTTTTTCTTTTCTTCCAGAGCTATAACAGTTGTAACCAAATGTGAGAAAATAGCTGCTGAATATCCGGTTACACCTCCAATATCCAAAACTATATCTGTTATTTCAGGTTTTACAGATTGAACCATTCTGGCATGTGTAAGTGGTGTTAACAAAAAACGACCATCACCAATAGATAAAGACTTATCAGAATATGCTATATTTTTTATTTTTTCAGGGACAAATTCTTCGCGTGGTACAGTCTCAAATGCTTGTAAAAGCTCAGGCATAATAACGCCGACTGGACGAATTTGGCAATTAACCATATTTTTACGTGCAATCGAAAAATTAAACATTTTATTACTAAACCTTTATAATGAATATTTAATATGTACTTTGATATTCATATCTAAAAGCATACTTATTGACCAGACGTTTTTATTTATCTTCATATTTGTATTTATTGACACTGCCCCCTTTTTTCCTTTAATAATCAACTCTCTCAGCTAATACCTTTTAGATTGGCACGGTGGCAGAGAGGCTATGCAACGGATTGCAACTCCGTGTACACCGGTTCGACTCCGGTCCGTGCCTCCATTTTTCTTCTCCTGTATTTTTCTATATTTATATATGAATGTTAAACTTTAAACATCACAAGAAGTTGCGTCTATCGTATGTTTATAAAAAAAATCTGCAACCACCTCTAATCGCAAAATCTGGAAGCATAAATGAGAGCATCCTAAAAAACATGTCATCATTGTTTATACCTATTATACCTTCCCATCTTCTTTGGCAGAGATGTCAGGATGATCGAAACGATGACTCCACATACCACTCATGTACAGCAGAGCCTCATCCGCTCCCCTGCAATCACCATTAGGAGCCTGTTGCATGCTGAGCTA
>JAGLMC010000058.1 GCA_023140215.1 Alphaproteobacteria bacterium | reverse complement strand
GCTATTTTTGAAGGAGTGCGAATGGCGATTTAATAACAGTGATTCTAAAAATCAGTTAAAACAACTGAAACAATGGGTTAGGAAAATTAAAAGCTAATTATCTGGGACAGCCCCTAAATTTATTGAATGTTTTACAATAATGAGTTACATGTTTTTAATATATATTTCAAAAGGAGAGTGCGGTGCTTAAAGTAATAATTACAGTATTATCTGTTACAGCATTTCTTGGGTTTTCTCAAATATCAAAAGCAGATACAGTGGATAACGCTTACAAATTTTGTTATGCATTGGATTCTACAGGCTTATTAAGTGAGCCTTGTAAAGTTTCTGGATGGGGTAGGTCTATTGATGTTTCAATAGATACATCTAGTAGCGAAGCTAGAAAAATTTGTTCAGGTATCGTAGCACAAGCTTCCCAGTTGAATATCCGGTTTGATGATGGGTGGAAGATAAAAATTTACTCTCCTTACAGCAACGGAAATACAATTGCACAATGTAACCTTTAGTAAAAAGATAATGTAACCATGCCTTATTGGGTTTACGAAAACTGGACGCATAAAAAGGCTATTATTCATAGTTCAGAATGTTCGTATTGTAAAAATGGTCAAGGTATTCATGCCACATCTAGCAAACAAAATGGTGAATGGCATGGTGAATTTGAGGATATTGATTCAGCTTTTAAAAAAGCTGAAAATACAGGGCGTGATGAAATAAGAACTTGCAAAATTTGCTCTCCTTAATACCAATACTTAACTTCGCTTTTTCAAAACAGGTTTTGTGGCATCGTCCAGAATGCGGACAATTTCTTGGCGTTAGAGTGGTGTATACTGCCCATAAGTCTATCTCCTGTAGTTTTTTATAGCATACTCCAGAAGATCGTGGGGCTAAACAGTTACCGAACCTGTTCAATTATTTGAGGGTTCTCTCAAAGATTTGCGGGAAGCCGTAATAGAGGCAGAAAAAACTCTCATTAATCAGATTGATAAATTAAGACAAGATATAAACACCGATCTTAATATTCCAGAGGTAAGTGCAGCAGATAACACATTAAAAGGGCTTAACCTAGATAATTAGCTCATATGTTATATAAAACAAAATAAGCAAAACTTTGCTTAGAATGAAACTGCCTGCATAAGCTGGCGGAGATTTACTTTAGGGCGTGGGCCAATATGTTTTATAACTTCCGCCGCTGCTATTGCTCCAAGCTGTCCGCATTTCTCAAAACTCATGTTTTCAGTAAAACCATAAAGAAATCCGGCAGCAAATTGATCTCCTGCTCCTGTTGTATCAACAACATTGATTACAGGCTCAGCCGGAATATTAATAGTTTTATTATCAGCAACGATAACTATGCCTTTTTCACTTCGCGTTAGTGCAGCAATTTCAACATGTTTGCTTATAGCGCTTTTTGCATCATCAAAAACTTCTTGCATGAAAAGAGATTTAATTTCTTCTTCATTAGCAAAAAGAATATCAATATGATTTTCAATTAGTCGTAAAAAATCGCTGCGGTGACGGTCAACGCAAAAAGGATCAGAAAGAGTTAAGGCTACTTTATGTCCTGCTTCATGAGCATAGTTTGCTGCTTGAATAAAAGCATGTTTTGCTTGTTCTTTATCAAATAGATAGCCTTCAAGATATGTAATTTGTGCAGAAGCTATAAGAGCTTGATCTACATCATCAGAGCAAAGCTCAACGCTTGCACCAAGAAAAGTATTCATTGTGCGCTGTGCATCTGGTGTTACCAGTATCATACAACGTCCTGTTTGTGCTCCTGTGATGAGTGGTTGAGTATTAAATTGTATTCCTTGTGAACGTAAATCTTGTTGGAAAGTTTTTCCTAGAGCATCATCCGCTACTTTACCAATAAAACCACCATTACCGCCAAAAGAAGCGAATCCGGCCATTGTATTTGCCGCAGAGCCACCGGATGTTTCTATTGCACCACTCATTATAGTATAAAGATCAACAGCTCTGGATTCTTCAATAAGAATCATTGCTCCTTTTTCCATACCGTGTTTGTTATGTTGTTCTTTTATAAAGGACTCTGTGGCCTCTGCTAGAATATCAACAAGAGCATTTCCAACAGCTACAACGCCAAGGCTTGGTTCAGACATGTATTTTTCCGTTTCTTATTTGTAGGAGTCTAGTTAATTCTGCTATATCTCTTATCGTAAAAAAAGAAGAAGGCCAAGAGTATGAATGGAAAAATAGAAAAAGATATAAAAGAAGATTTGATTAAGGAAATTATATCATTGGCTGCACATCATGATTGGAGTGATTTAACTCTGGATAATATTGCTATGTATTTGAAAATTGATTTAGCTCGTTTACAAGAACATTTTAAAGATAAAACTGATATTCTTACAGCGTTTGGGAGCATGATTGATTATCAGGTTTTAGATAATGTTGATGATATTGATCTTGATATTTTACCGCGTGACCGGCTTTTTGATATTTTAATGGAGCGTTATGAAACACTAGGTGAGTATCGAGACGGCATTATCTCTATTCTAAATTCTTTTAAATGCGATCCAAAACAAATTGTTATTTTTATGCCGCATTTATGTCACTCAATATCAAGAATGATTGATGCAGCCGGTATGGAAACAAATGGTATTATTGGTACATGTAAGGTTACGGTAATAACCGGTATTTATGTGAATGTGCTTATCAGAACTTGGAAAGATGATACAAGTGCTGATCTTGGAAAGACTATGGCTGCTCTTGATAAAAATATAATACGTGTTGAAAAATTAGCTAATTTGGCTGGATTTTAATTTTATTAATCATCTCTAACATCATCAATAAAAATTGCTGTAATAGCTAGATTTGAGAGGATTTGGCTAATATCTTTTGCGCTTTCGATAAAATTAAACGGTTCCGGATCTCGCGGAACTACTATTGTAGAACCTGGCGGTATAAAGGTTGCATTATGATTCCATGCGCTAACTTGTAAAGGTTGAGCGCTTCCATTTGGGTAAAGTACAAATGTACGCTTTTTATCAGCGTTAAATGTAAATCCTCCTGCTTCATGTATATAAGAAAGAGGATCTTTGTTTTTACGGAATTGCAAGCTTGCTGAGGATAATACTTCACCGCTTACTCTTACATTTAAAGAGCGTTTCGGGATATAAAGCCTATCTCCTGTTTCTAGTAACATATCTAATTCCGGCTGAACTTTTAGTATTGCAATATCGGCCTCAACTGTAATCCGTCCAACAGCTTCAGCATTTTCAAGTTCGATAGCTAATGCTCGTGCTTCAGCAATTTTTCCGGCATTTATTTTTTTATCATCTACTTCGAGCGCAGCAGAAATTGCTCTTTTCATATCTCTAGCTTGCGCTTTAAAACGAGTTTTTTCCGCACGTCGCTCATTTTCACGGCTAAAGATTGCACCTTCCGGATAAGCTTGTAATGTAAAACCTCCGGCACGTTCCAACAAATCAGAGATTTTATCTCCCGACATAAGATCATAACGACCCGGATTTATAATTTCACCGACAATCAATACGCTTTTATCTTTGATTTTTTTAAATTTTTGATTAATGCGTATAGCATCGCCGGACTCTATCATGACATCTTCCGGTTGTGTTTCACTGAAATTTATGCTTGTACGGCGTGTTCCTGACCTTCCTTCACTTTGATGATTTTGACCATGTAGCGCTGATGTTACCTCAATATTTGATGTATTTGCTTCCAGCGTTAAGCCACCGGCAACAGCAAGTATGCTATCCAGTGTTGTTCCTTCAGATACAGGATAAGCTCCCGGACGACGTATTGCCCCACGTACGAATGCTGATCGTTCCTTTAAAAAAGAAGAAATAGTTTGATTTGAGATTTTATTTTCTTCAGAGAAATCTATATCTTGTGAGCCAAATTCTTCAAGTTTTGTATTCTTTTCTAATTCTTTTTTATTCAAATTTGCAATTTGCACATTTGAAAATAGATAAATTGTATCACTATCATGAAGTTTTTGATCGTAATGACCTTTTAGAACTAAACGTAAAGGGAAGTCTAAAATTTTATGTGTAAGCTGTTCAGAATCCCAGCGCTCAATAACGCCTATTAATGGATAAATATCATTTCCTAGAATGTCTTCTGAGGAAAGTAACTGTGCCAGAGTTGATACTTCATTGAGCGCATGCATACCAGGTCTGCGTGTATGACCAATAAGCTCAATTGTACCAGCGCGTTTTTCCTGTCCTTTGGAGATCATTAAGATTGATCCGTCGCTAAAAAGAGGAACAAATGGTTCATGAACTTCTTTAACGCTTTCCTTTCCAGATGATAATATTTCAAGATTTAGATAACGGTTTTTCCCCGGAGATAAAACTCCTCCGCCAAGCTCCAGCATTTCATTTAGTGTGAGTTTTTCGCTTGTACTTTTAGGTTTATGGCGCATGCCTTGAATTGCAGGTAAAATTTCATAAATTCCGGGGCGTTTAACTTCTCCAACTACTGCTACTGTAGGTCCAATTGACGGAACTATAATTCGATCTCCATCACGCAAACGTAAATCCATGTTTGTAGAACCATGTAAAAGCAACCCATAAAGATCAATTATTGTGCTGCGTCCATTACGTACAAGTTTTATTTGACGTAAAGAGCCTGTTTTATCAACTCCGCCAGCGTCCATAATTGCATCAAGTACGGTATGAAATACTGTCATAGTATGTCGCCCCGGACGTTTTACATGACCTACAATAAGCGTTCCAATTTGTCGAACTGAAGCAAGAGAGATGTAGCTTTGCGTGTTGTGCATATTTTTAGCAGCAGCTTCAATAGATAATCGCACTTGCCCTATTGTACGACCGGCAGATGGGATTGGCGGAAAATCAGGGATAAGAATAAGACCATTTGAATTAATTTTATATAAGTTACGATCTGTGCGCTGTCCGGTAAAAACAATTTCAAGTTCATCGCCAATGCCCAATATAAAATTATCTTGAACAGCTCCCATCGGGAGTGAGTTTTGCTTTGCAAGATGATTAAGATGCTTTTGTGTTTCTGGTGCGGGAATTCCAAATAAATCATATCCAAATTGCTCTAGCTCATCAACTATGCGTGTGGAATACATTTTTTCAAGTGCTGATATTTTTTTGTTTTCAAGAGTAGTTTGTTTATTGAAATTGTTTGATCTTGAATTTTTGCCAGATAGTTTATCGTTATTTATATCATATGAAACTAAATGATGTTTTTTATTTAATAAAATGTCATTTGTTATTGTTTCAGTTTTAAAAGTATCAGTAATATTTATTTGTTCATTACTCCATGGAGTAATGACCGGCTCTGCAAAGGATAAAGCCGGATATAAAATTGATAAAAGTGCAAATACAAGAACAAATGTTCTTAAAAACATGATTTCAAATGTGTGTTTAATCGTACAACAATATGCAACTATAGAATGAAGCTATGTTTTTGTGAATACATCTACAACATGCTATCCACGTTTTTATGGTTTAATTTTCCATTGGTTTTCATATTACTTTGTATTCTAAGGATTGCGTATGCAACTTTGTATAAAGTACGTTCTATAGACTTTCAAAAATCAAATATTTTACTTATTACAGAATTATTTGCCTTTCATTTTAATTCTCTATAACTTGTCTTCTTTATTATTAAATAGGGTGTAAATTTTATGACTGTGTCATTTGAAAATATAAAAAATGCTCATGAAGCAATTAAAGATTCAATTATACGCACTCCTACTGTACGTGCGTCGCGTTTATCTGTGCATTTGGACATTGATTTATATCTCAAACTAGAAAATATGCAGTACACAAATTCCTTTAAAGTACGCGGAGCATTGAATAAACTTTTAACGCTGGATGATGCTCAAAGAAAATCAGGCGTTATTGCATGCAGTGCAGGAAATCATGCACAAGGCGTAGCTTATCATGCGCAGCATTTAGGAATTCCCGCGACTATTGTAATGCCAAAAGGCACTCCTTTTAATAAAATCAAGAAAACTGAAGATTTCGGCGCTACTGTTGTGCTTTACGGTACAGCTTTTGATGAATCTGTTGGGGAAACAATGCGACTTGCTAAAGAGAGCGGATTAACATTTATTCATCCTTTTGATGATGAAATAATTGTAGCAGGGCAAGGAACATTAGGGCTGGAGATGATGGAAGATCAACCGGATCTGGATGTAATTATTGTACCCATTGGCGGGGGCGGATTAATTGCAGGCGTTGCTACAGCTGTAAAAGGTATAAATCCTGAAATAGAGGTTATTGGAGCGCAAGCAGAAGCCTATGCTGCTGTAAAATCAAAAATTGATGGATCTAATGTATCGCTCGGTGGAGCAACTCTTGCTGAAGGAATCGCAGTAAAAGAACCTTCAGCAGCTAATTTAGAAATAATTAAAAAGCTTGTTAACAGGATTGAAGTAGCGAATGAAAATGAAATTGAAGCTGCTATTTTTGATTTACTCAGTGATGAAAAACTTGTCGCAGAAGGAGCTGCCGGTGCAGGTTTAGCTGTTATTAAAAATAATATTGAGCATTTTAAAGGGAAAAAAGTTGCTCTTGTTTTAAGTGGTGGCAACATTGATTCCCGTACATTATCAACATTAATTATGCGCGGTCTTGTGCGTGATGGTAGAATTACCCGTTTACGTTTTGAAATTGATGATACACCCGGACAGCTTTCCGATATCTCCCGTATTATTGGAGAATCAAGCGCTAATGTAATTGAAGTTATTCACCAGCGCATGATGCAAACAGTTTCTTTAAAACATGCTGAGCTTGATATTGTAATTGAAGCTAGAGATTTCATTCATGTAAAGGAAATTGTTAAAACATTAAGAAATGAAGGTTTTATTACTCATATTATGAGTGAGGTTTAAAAAAATATATTGAGAGTCAAGAAGGAGTTATTGTTTCTATTTCTAGTGTAGAAGATGGAATAGTTTTCTTTTCTTTTGGTTCATTACTAGCAATTTCAAATGCTTTACTGGGTTTTATTTCATCTTTACGGCTAGCAGTTTCAAATGCTTCATTAGCTTCTTTTGATGCTATATCCATTCTCTTTGTATTAGAACTAGTTGGGCTTTGGCTATGTGTATTAGAACTGACAAGAGGGGGAGTATTTTTAAGATATCCACGAAGCTGACGCTCCATTTTTTCTATTTCTTTAGACGGTACATTATTAAATTTATCTATCCATATTTTTGAGAACTTTTTTGCGGTTATTTTTTTATAATTTTCCCCTCTATTGATATTATTTTTTATTGCGCTTACAGCAGTTTTTCTATTATTATAAACTATTGTAAGTACATCTATGGCATTACTATTTGGATTTTTGAGTAATGCTATAGCTCCTCTATGTCCTTGTTGATGCGCCAAATATAGTTCTGCTCCGCTTGGAGAACGACCAAGCGCTGATATAAGAGCTTTACGATTATGATTTAGTAACCTTATAGTTCCTTCCAATGCTTGTATTGGATCTATAGGATCATGTACGCCAAAGGTTTTGGCTGTTCCGGCTGTAAACTGAAAAAGTCCTTTCGCTGATGATTTTGGATTTTCTGCATTAGGATCTCCCTCACTTTCAAGATAGGCAATTGTTGCGAGAATCTCTAATTCGTCTGGAGATATTCTATATGAACTAAAATTTTGATTATTAACTATATTAGCATCGTTCCATGGGTCTTTTAAGTTAGGGAGATTTACTTTTAAAGGAGGATGAGTGAGCGCAAAAAGTTTTAAATTAAAATCATATGTGTTTCCGGATAGAGCAAGGAATATAATTTCTAAAAATTTTCCGAATAAAGAAAACGCATTTTTAAAAATGTTTGGATTATTTTGTTCAAACAATCTTCGATCACGTTTGACCGTCTCAGAATTTACACCTAGTTGTAGTCGTGGCAATGATACATCGCTACCTGGTATCTTATTAGCTTCTCGTGGGTTGTCCACATTAGTTATCATTTATATCCCTTAGTTTTTTACATTCCTGATGATGGTAATGATAATGGTAATTCTGATGTTGATTCTGGTTCTGATATTGGTTCTGATGATTCTGGTGTTGGTTCTGATGATTTTGGTGGCATACATACATTATTAAATTCAGGTGAAATTACAGCGGGCTTGCGAGTAAATGACATCCCCTTTCGTGATGGTTCTGACTTGTCATTAATAATAGTATCAATTCCAATACTTGTTTTTTGTACTGGATCAGATATTTGAATTTCACGCTCTTTTATCACTCTAACTATAAACGCTTCATGCTCTGGATGTTTCTCTAATATATCTTTAATTGCATCTTTAGAGATTGTGTTATTTTCAATTTTAGCTCTTAAATCATTAACAATTTCTTCTTGTTTTGGATTACAATCGAGAGTTAATTTATCCCATTTGCTTATCTCTTTTTGTTCTTCTTGTACTTCTTTAATAATTTCCAATTTAGAATTCGAGCCATCACTACCACATTCTTCTTTTCTTTGTTCTCTTAGAGATTCTATTTTTACTTTGTCTTCTTTTATGCTTTGTTCGTATTCTTCTAATGCTTTTTGAGCTTTTTGAGTTAATTGCTCTGAATTATCTTTTTTAATAAGAGCAATGCTAGTTTCGCTGAATTTTATGCTTCGTTCATGTGAAGCTATTTCTGCATCAATTTTTTCTACAGCTTTTATTAATTCTTTAATTTCTTCCGGAATTAGATTATTTTCTGTTGCGTATTTTATAATGTTTATATCTACAACAGCATTAAGTGCTTTTAATAATTCAGGAGAAGTATTTTCCTTCATGTCTGCTGTGGAAATATAACCCATTTGCCAGTTAATAAAAGCTTCTTTAAAATCATCATTTTCAAAATTATTTAATATAATATTATCTAAATGAATAAGCTGTTCTTGTTCTGCTATAATTTCGTTATATTCATTAAGAATATCATTTATTTCTTTTATTTCTTTTAATTTTGCTTCATTCACAAACAATTTTAAATAATTTGGAATAAGGAAATTCTTTATTTCACCATTTTCTCCTATTTCAGTATTTAGATTATAAGAGCCTTTAATGTCATCAATAAATGAAGTACGGCTTTTTTTTATTTCTTCTAAAGTGGAAGTATTTTTTTCAATAGACTTTCCTATTTTTATTTTTATTTCTTCGTATTCTTTGGATATATCACTGTATCTACTCGTAATAATTTCTACGGCTTCTTCATTGGCAAATGATTTTGGTGGTTCTTGTTTTAATTGTGATTCAACTTCGGCGCTTTGTGATTCTGTAAGTTCAATATTTTGACCATTAAATAAAATGTATTGTATTTCGTCTTCTTTTATTACTTGGTAGTAAAGTGCATTTTTAGTATTTGGCGGATGCTGAATAGTAACTACAGTTTTATTTATTTCTTCTATATTTTTTTGTGCTTCTCTAGCATTATTGGATCTTGAACCCATGTTAGAGATCATAAAAGCTTCTGCGGTAACGTTATTATTTTCAGCGTTTGTAATGTTTTCCTTATGTTCATTAATAGCATCTTCATGTTTTCTATTTTCATTTTTTAGTTCTTTTATTTTATTTTTATTTTCAATAAGTTGTTTTTTATTATTTTCATTTTCCTTAAAAAGCCTTTGATCTTTTAGTGTTAGCTCTTTAAAGGATTTTTCTTGAAGTTCTTTTTCAATTCTTTTAATTTCCGGTTCATTTCTTTTAATTTCCCTTTCAAGGAATTTGTTTTCATTTTCCAGTTCTTCTATTTGTTCTTCATTATTTTTAATTTTATCTTCTAATTCATTAATTTGTTTAAGAAGATTATTAATATACTCATTTAAGATGAGCATTCTTGTAAGATCATCTTTTTGTTTTTTTTGTTTTTCACGATGTTTATTAACTTTTTGTCGCTCTGTACTTAAAACACCGGCTAGATCTATTATATTGCCGGATTGTGTACCATCATATTGTTCTTTTTGTATTTTAAAAGAATTAGGATCATCTGCGTTTTCTGGCGTTTCTTCTTCATCTAGTGAAAAAGGCATACGTAATTCTTCTGGTTTAACCGGAGGTTTTTTTTGTTCAGTGATGTTAGGATCATTTGGATCCGCCATACATTACACCTTGTTTCTATTACCAATTTGTTATTTTTTTATGACCTTATTCGTTGTTATTGAAAATACAGCAAAAAACTTTAGAAAGTATTAACAGATCATTAAATAAAGTCTTTTTTTGGGAGGATTGAAGCTTGATTTTAAACAAATCAAGAAACAATTATGTACGTAACGCATTGTAAATTAACGCATTATTAGCAATCAGAATAATAGCTGATTTAAATTATGCAAAATAACTACTATTTTTCACTTTTTTGAAAAACTTATAAAAAAGCTAATGATCATCAGAAAATTTTTTCCTTGACTTTTCAAATAAAATGTAGGAATATATTCATTAGAAGTGCTACAGGTGCGCTTTTATCAAAAGATTTTAAAATATAAAACCTTTTAAAATATAAAATGGCCGTCTCAAGAACCATATGGACAGGTTTTATGAGACGACCGGTGATGCAAAGGACGCATCATTTATAAATAACTTATCTTATCCAACGAAAACTATCTAAAGCGTGTAAAGCTTGTTCTTTTTGGCATTGATGATATGCGGACATCAAGAGAGCTTGTTGATTACCGGCATATGCATTTTGAGGTTGCCAAATATTAAAACTTACTTTTGATTTGTTTTGTATATTAGGTTTTGTTTTATGTGGTGATGAAAAGGCAAAGCGAACACCAAAAACAAAATTAAGATTTGTTATTTGACCAGCCGGGCGCTGGTTTCGATCCATAGTAGAATTTGAGGGAATATGACGGAGGGAATTAAGCATAGGAAGGCATTTATCTACTATAAGCGAGGAGGGAGTTTTTGCTGTTAAAGAAAATTTTTCATTAACAGATATTTCAGATAATGGCCGTATAAATTCATTTTGATATGTATCAAAAGACCATGCTGAATTAGTTGATATTAGTATTATAATAATAATAAATTGCACAATTTGTATGTGTTTTACACAATATTTTATGTATTTATTTTCCCCTTGAACTTTCATTTTTTAACCTGATTTCATGCGTTAAGATTTTATTATTATTATTTATAATTTGCCGTATAGACTGTTTACATAATTACATAGCCTATACCTTTATCACATCATAAAAAATGTAGTTTTGGCAATAAATTTCGTTTCGATTTTATTTTAGTTTTCACCTGAATTTCAGAAAAATATAATTTTAATTTAAACCTTATTTAGCATAACACCACACCAAGTGAATGATGCGTAACAACATGCAAGAATAAATACAAGTCACTAAAATTTTGGAAATATTCTTTCTAAATCAATACGTAACTAAACTTAAGGTTGGAACAACTTTAAGTATATTATATTATATAAAAAAGCTTTTATGTATCTACAGCGCACTTTTTGTTCACTGTAGATACTGTAAAGCTTGACAAAACCATAAAAAGAGTACTGATATAGAAATACAAACTACAACTGTTGCGTTATTTATTTGAGTAAAAATATACCTAGAATGAGTTCAATTTAACAATGGTAAATATGCCATGACAGAAACTAAAGACATTAAAAATATTGAAAATATTGAACAAACAGTCAATCTTCTTAAAGCTCTTTCAAACAAAAAAAGGCTAATAATTATTTGTGCTTTAAAAGAAGGTGAAAAAAGCGTAAGTACACTTGAAAAAATTGTAAAAATTAGTCAATCTGCACTCTCACAACATCTTGCACGTTTGCGTCGTGATGGTCTGGTTAATACACGACGTGACGCACAAACAATTTATTATTCTTTGAATAATGCAACAACAGAAAAAATGCTTCAATGCCTGTGCAACCTTCCAATTCATATTCATTAAATAAATACAAATTGGTATAATGACTATATTTGCAAAATATAGACAAATGAGCCAAAACACTTTAATATTAACCTATGTCTTCACACCGTGAAACTAAACAGTTAGCTTGTATTTTTTGATACAATTAAAATGGTTATTTAATAATGTTAAACATAAACAACGTAGTGCAGAAAATTTATATGGATGATGATATGGATCATGAATCTTGTGATCCGAATAATCTGGAGCATGAAAAAAAACATGAAACCGGCACGATGCTGAAGCCACGGCCTAAAATCAAAAAACCATCTATGTATAAGGTTTTGCTATTAAATGATGATTATACGCCAATGGAATTTGTCATTCATGTGGTTGAAAAGTTTTTTTCCAAAAATCGCTCTGAAGCTACAGACGTTATGTTACATGTTCATCGTCGAGGTATTGGTATTTGCGGTGTGTTCACCTACGAGATTGCCGAAACAAAAGTCGTACAAGTTACAGATTTTGCAAGAGCAAACGAACAACCGCTTCAATGCACGATGGAAAAAGAATAAAGAATCCCGCAGTAAACAACACTACTGTCCTGTGGGTATTATAGTCATTTTCTTTATATTTTCTGAGAAATGGGGATATATAAACTATAGTGATTTTGAATAAGAATCGGAAAGATTTTATTCAAAATTGTACCGTGTGACTGCACGGCAGGCGTAAGCCCGAAGCATGTCCGGCGTTTGAGGACTTGTATTAAAAATATCTAATTTTTAATGCAAATTATTATAATGTGTCCTCTTTATAAGATTTTATTTTCAATGTACGTATTATTTTTTGTTATCAGGACAGACTTGCACGTTACCGTGAGTTATGGGTATAGTATCAGGAACATTAACCTTATACACAGACTTATCCACGATCTTTCATAAATGTCACAAAATAAAATTCTTATAGCACCATCTATTCTTTCCGCTGATTTCAGTCGTCTGGGAGAAGAAGTCTGCGATATTGATAAAGCAGGAGCAGATTACATTCATATTGATGTAATGGATGGACATTTCGTACCAAATCTAACATTTGGAGCGCCTGTTATTAAAGCAATACGCCCATCTTCCAATAAAATATTTGATGTGCATTTAATGATTTCTCCTGTTGATCCGTTAATTGAAGATTTTGTAGATGCCGGAGCAGATATAATCACAGCACATGTAGAGGCTGGAGCGCATTTACATCGCACATTACAAAATATTAAGGCTCAAGGCGTAAAAGCCGGGGTTTCTTTAAATCCGGCAACACCAATAGAAACTATTAAACATGTGATGAACATAGTTGATTTAATATTAATTATGACGGTAAATCCGGGCTTTGGCGGACAAAACTTTATTCCTCTTTTTGATAAAATAAAAACAGCGCGTGCTATGATAGAAAAACAAGAACATCACATAGACCTTCAAATAGATGGAGGAATAAATTTAAAAACTGCAAAACAATGTATCGCTGCCGGAGCAAATGTTCTTGTAGCCGGTACGGCTGTCTTTAAGGATGGAAAGGACAAATATGCCCAAAACATCCGCGCTATTCGAGGTTAACAAGACAGATTAATAATAATAACCTTTAAGGGATCACATATGCCTGTTCAGGTATTGAGACATTTGCGTAAAAACGCTAGCCAGATGGCTTATAACTCACTCCTTTATAACTGGAGTTTACGCGGTGGTGTGCCAGATAGAATAATCGTTAAACCGGTTGATCCATGGCCTGGAAATGCTCAGGCCGGACTAGAGCTATGCACAACACCAGACGCAAAACAAAATAGTGAATTTTCTAACAATTTTACCGTAATTGAAGGGCAACAAATTGACCTTTGCGATGAAGTTAAAAGAATAGAAAACCTTGCAGTTACAGGATGTTGGGAACCTGTTGGAGCTAATCAAGAATGGCTTTCTCATATGCATGGCTTTATATGGTTAAGAGATTTACGTGCGCTTGGCGGAGAAACTGCCGGTAAACAAGCGCGTTCAATGATTAAAGACTGGATCAAAAATCATACAAACTGGCAACCTATAGCATGGCAAGCAGGCATTATAGGTGAACGTATATCTATGTGGATTGCTCTTTATGAAAACTTTAGCGTTAATGCCGATGATACTTTTCAAGATATCTTTTTCGAATCTTTAATTCGTCAAGCACGACATTTATCACGAGTATTGTCCGGAGACGTACAGAGCATTGATGCGCTAAAAGCAGCAAAAGGACTTCTTTATGCCGGATTAGCTTTTGAAGGCTATGAAACATGGATCGATCAAGCACTTAAAATATTAGAAACGGAAATTGATAAACAAATTCTGGGGGATGGCTCTCATGTATCACGCTCACCGGCACAATTATTACAAGCTCTGCAAATACTTCTTGATGTACGTACGGCATTAATATCCGGTAACTATCCATTACCTGAAAAAATACAATATGCAATAGACCGTATGGGGCCGGCGTTACGTTTCTTTCGTTATACAGACAAGCATTTCGGATTATTTAACGGTACACAAGAAGCACCAAAAAATGGCGGTCAAGATTTTGTTGAGTGCGTACTGGGACAAGCAAATGTACGTGGAAAGAGCCTTCAAAGCTTACCTTGCGCAGGATATGAGCGCATGAGTCTGGGACGTACGCTTTTAATGTTTGATTGTGGAAAAAGTCCAGACTTCCCATATAATAAACAAACGCATGCAGCTCCACTTGCTTTTGAAATGAGCTATGCAAAAGAACGTTTATTTGTCTCATGCGGAACACATCCGGATTCAAAAGAATGGCAGGATTCTCTACGCTCTACGGCAGCACACAACACCGCAACAATTGATTACCGTAATGCATGTGAAATTAGAAATGACGGTCACATGGCTAGAAAAGTACAAACAGTTAATACTTTACGTGAAGAATCAAAGACAGCTCTATTACTTGAAGCATCACATGACGGTTATATTTCACTTAATGGTATTAGTCATTGTCGTCGTTTATATTTATCCGGCAAAGGTTATGACTTACGAGGTGAAGATATTTTTACATCTTTAATTAGCACCAGCATATCACATGATATTGCCATTCGCTTTCATATCCATCCACGAGTTATAGTATCTCTGGTTCGTGATGGAAAAGATGCTCTACTAAGATTGCCAAGTGGAATAGGTTGGAGATTTCATCATACAAACGGTATCTTGATGCTTGAAGACAGTATTTATTTAGGCGAGGGTACACGTCCACGCAAAACAAAACAATTGGTCATTTATGGACAAACAGTTGAAAAGGAAACTAAAATTAAATGGGCAGTGCAACGAGAAGGATAACTTGATAGAACAAAAATGCCTGATTCATATACATTAAAATGCATAGAGCAACTTATATTAAAATTACGTTCTGTATTAGAAAATTCTGAAACGGACGATAAAAAAAGAAATATAAATTATACTTTAAAATGTATGGCTTCACTTGCCAGAGCCGTAATAAATCAAGAGCCGATTTTCGGTATTGAGCCATGGCATGCTATTAATGAAAACGTTCCTTTAAATTGTCCTAGTGAATTTCTTCTCCGCTTAAAAGGAAGTAAAGGAGAGAAGCTACCACCTTATCCGGCAATTATGACATTCTACCAAAATGATATGACAACAGATATTGATACAATTTTATTTTTATGTGCGTTAAACCAGTTTAAAAATGGTGATGAAAAACAAATTTCAATTAACGTTTCCGCACACTCATTACGAAATGCAGATTTTATTAAAACAATTCTGAACCGTATAAAAAAAATGACTTTTACTGATGACGAACAAATCATTATTGAAGTCCATGAAACATCATTAGAACTACAAATGAGCAAAGATGTATTAAGCTTGTTTAGAAAATGCGGCGTAATGTTTGCTATTGATGATACAGGACTGAGTATAGGCGATGTTATGCGATTGGCAGAATTTGAAAATATTGCTGACTTTATTAAACTTGATCATAATTCCATATGTTTAAATTCAGAGAAATCAAACGAGCTTAAACGTATAGTTTCATTTATTACTTCAATGTTACCGGATGCAATACTAATTGCAGAAGGTGTTAAAAATACCGAGCATGCTGCACAACTTCAAAAAAAATATCCACAAATCAAATACGTACAGGGAATGCATCTTCCAAAAAATCATAATAAATTTATAGAAGACTGGAAAATACAACAACATCGTAAAACAGCTCTTGGATAAGCTTCGTTTCTTATGCCTAATGTAAAAATAAAGCCAAACAATTATATATCTTTATGAAAAGAGTTGTACCAATTAACTAAATAAAATTAATAATATGATATGTGAAAAAGTAGATTAAGCACAGAAAAACAAACTCGTTTAATCGGATATGTAAAAGTTATTGCAAATCCATTCCGCGCACAAAAAAAGAAGGTGAGTTTGAATCTATGCTAAAAGAGCTACAGCCGACAACCTGCCTATTTAAACAGTCCGCGCTATATTTGAACTTAAACGCATAGTGCTAAAACTAGCCTTTGCAGACCATTTGGCATATGTTCGGAATCAAGGATTTCGAACACCTGATTTTTCGTTACCTTTCAAGGCTTTAAGGTCAATTAATGGGGGTGATTTCAAAATGGCGCATCCGGGAGGATTCGAACCTCCGGCCTCTGGTTCCGGAAACCAGCACTCTATCCAACTGAGCTACGGATGCATATTTATTTCCACTTTAAGAAAATATACTATGAGCTACATAATTGGATGTCACACAATTTTTATATGTTATTCTAAATATTTTCAAAATGCATAGATATAAACCTCAAGTTAAATATATGAAGCTAATACTTGACTTTAAATAAATCAGAAAAACTGTCTATAAAATTAAGTGGAAGACTGGACGACCCGACAAAAATCGTTACGGCTGCTGCCTTTCGGCTCTGACCGGGTTGGCGAATATGCCGCCCGCCAGCCTTCCAATGCTTTATATATTCGGTTTAAGCACTCCATGCAAGACTTGAATTAGCCTTTAGCTTTTTCTTTCAATAAAGCTTCTTCCGGTAAAGCCTGTTCCGGTAATAATTCCCGTATAAGCGGTTGCAGATATTTCTCATAGCGTTTCCATTTCTCAACAGACGTAGTATAAACCGGTTTTGTAACCTGAGCTTTACTAGCTGTCAAAACTGCACGTTTTTGCTTATGTGGTTCAAGACATGCATCATTCCATTCCAAGCCAATATATTCTATGAGTCTACGTGCCTGATCTTCTAGATTATTGACCGTTTCCTCATAATCCACCTCAATGAAACGATCTGGAATAACTTTACGCCAATGCTCCATAATTTCTAAATAGCCTTTGTAATACTCAACCATCTCCTCCATAGAATATGACCAATGCTGTCCACGTAAGAAATTCTGTTTATAACAAGACAAACATGTGTCAATCGGATTACGTCGACAATGAATAATTTTAGCATTTGGCAAGGCGCAAGCAATTATTCCCATAAAATGATAATTCGCAGGCATTTTATCGGTAATTCTTTTAGCGTTTCCACTCGGATCACGTTTTTGAATTGCCTCTACATAACTTATTCCAAGATCAATAATTTCTTTTTCATTAACCTTATTGCTAAATAATTTTTGTACTCGACCAAAATCTGACAACTCTCCTGCCCCAAATACATCCGGATGTGCTGAAATAATTTGCTCTGTTAATGTCGTACCGGAACGTGGCACACCTAAAATAAAAACAGGAACATCAGACTCAAAACCTTTACCTTTACAGGCTTTTATCAATTCAGGAGTATATTTTACTGTAATAGCTTTTTGAAGCTTTTTCTCTTCAGAAGAATTAAATGGAATAATTTTCTTTTTGATTGTATTTGCTTTTTCAAGATATTCAAAAGCCAGATCAAACTTTTTCAATTGCTCATAAACATCAGACATCGAAAAATAATACACTGCACTAATATCTAATCCAAAAGCACTTACATTTTCTTCTATAGCCTTCATGTTTATAAAATCAGGATCATCTTCCGATTCAAAAGTTTTTATACTTGCAAGTGTTGAATACGGTCCGGATAATTTCTTGGTTATAGATAGAATTTTACGTGTAATTTCTAAAGCTTCATCATTTCTGTTTAATGAAACCATCATTTCTGCTTTTTGTTGTAGAGCTACCGGCCATTTTGGCGCTAATTTAATAGCTTTATCAATATTTATTAAAGCTTCTTCCAGCTTTCCATCCATAAAATACGTCATGGCTTTTCTAACCCACAGAGCTGCCATATCCGGACTCATTTTAATAGCTTTATCAATAGCTTCATGTGATGCTTCATATTGATTCATTCGCTCATGAATTTCAGCCAGCTTCATATAAGCACGAGCCGATTCCGGCTCACGTTTTATAGCTTCATACATTGCAGCTTCACTATCATCGAAATACTCAAGCTTCAGTAAAATACCGGCCAGATCAAGAAAAGGCCCTGCATTATCCGGTGCAAGATATGTAGCGCGCTGTGCAACCATATGCGCTTCTTTATATTCACCAAGCTCACTCAAAGCTTGACTAAGAGCGCTATATGGCTCGGCAAGGTCTTTATTAAAGGCAATTGCATAACGTGCTGCAACAACAGCTTTTTCCTGATATCCATCATCAAGATAAGCTATAGCCATATTGCTATGTGCTTCGGGATAATTTGGTTTATTGTTGGTAGCTTTGCGGTAAAGAGCTATAGCTTCTTCCGGTTTTCCACGATCGCGTAAAGCATTTGCAAGATTATTAAGAGCTTCAGGATGATCTGGAGCTAAATCTACTGCTTTTTGACATTTTTCCAATGCTCCTTTTAAATCACCCATTTCTCTGAGTGTATTTCCCCAATTAGACCAAATCATAGCACCATCAGGATTGATTTTACTGGCTTTTTCCCAAACATCGCTACTTTCAGCAAATTTAATAAGTTTTGCCAGAACCATTCCCAGATTGTTTAAAGCCGTTATATCTTTCGGAGCAATTTCCAGAGCCTTTTTTACAATTTCATGAGATTCATTGTATCGCCCAAGAGCCCACAATGTATAAGCTTTGTTATTTAAAGCATCCAGATAATTACCATTAATTGATAATGCTTTGTCATATAGTTCCAAAGCATCTTCATACTCTCCCGCCTGCGTTAAAATTCCAGCATAATTATTTAAACAAGCCATATCTTTAGGCTCTGTTTGCAAAGCGATATCAAGATAACGTCTTGCGTCTTCAAAATTACCAGATTGAAATAACAACACCCCTAAAAACTGTGTTGTAGGAAAATGATTAGAAACAGAAGATAAAATATCCCTATATGTACGTTCTGCTAAAATAAAGTTTCCGCTTTGATGATGACCACGCGCCAGTTTTAAAGCTTCATCAATAGTAACTTCTTGCGGTTGGTTATTATTTATAAATTCTTTAGAATTACTTACAGCTGAGGACATGTTAACTTGACTCCGAATTTATGTGATTAAAAGGTTTTTTTCCTTGAGAAACACCATGATATGTGTCTTAAACTTAAGAGTAAATAAGTATTTACTCTATATTCAGAACTTAAATAAAATATTAACTAAATAATTATACTGTGTTAGGGTTAAATGTGGTTTTATTGGAAATAATACTCAGTTTATTTATTGGGCATTATTTTCAAGGCTTTTCAAAAGCCATAGTATGTGATACTTTGCTTTTTGTGAGGTTTTGCACAGAAGCGTGAAAAGAATATTTGCGCTATGCCAACTGCGTTAAGAGATTAATGTTAACTAGGAAAGAAAGGAGCTTGGCGATGTCATCTGATAAACCAATTCTCAACAAAAAAACGGCCACAGGCGTTGCACTTGTCGCACTAAGTGGATTCGTTCCACAACCCTTTATGCAACAAGCTGACGCTGCATCTGCAAGTATCAGTGTTACTGGAAGCTTCGTTACCGGTGTTAAACTGGCTGCGGGGACTTCTGTCAAATTTGGTATTTTCGCTGCAACAGATGTAAATGGTAGCATTGCGCTTTCAACTGCCGGTGTTACTACTCCATCAAAGGCTGTTGCCGCTGGTGGTGCGCCTCAAGCAGGTTCATTTGCAATGACTCTTGTATCTACAGTGCCTAATGTTGATATTACAATTTCCGGTTTGGGTGCTGTTACCCTTGCCGCTTCTGCCGGTGGTGGTGGACCGGTAGGAACAGTTAAGCTCAATAAAATTATTCTAGATGCTATTGGTGCGGCAGCAATTTCATTAACAGACGGTGGTGGTGGTACAGCCAAATCAGCCGGATATAACGTTACTGTAAAAACAGGCAGTATCAAAGTTGGTGGACAATTAACTTGGGGTGCCGTTCAACCTATTGGTACATTTGCAGAAGCTATTGTTTTAACAATGGCTTACTAAAAATATCATCTGTAAAATTAGATTTTTTAGAAACCCCGTGTAAATCATCGGGGTTTTTATTTATGCGCTATTCTTGTAAATCTCTACCAGCTTATATAAACAGTATTATTGCGCGGATAGAAAAACTTCTATCATTATTGTTTATCTTGTAAAAAATGGAAAATTGGCTATAATTAGCTAAATGCTTGGTATAGAAACAATAAAAATTACTCCAGAGATATTAATTCAAGCTTGTGAGATTGATGAGTTTAAAGGTATATGGAGCGCACTTGAAACATATACAACCGGTTTACAGGTTTTAAGTGAAGTCGCAGAATTTGGTAAAAATTTTCAGCGCACGCTTATTCCTCTTAAAGAACAAGATCTTACAGTTAAAATAATCTGTGAATTGCATAAATTCCAAATTAAAAATAATACAGCCGGAGCTTATAAAATAACAAGCAATCAACTTAGTATTATGAAAGAAGATGGTACGTTCGGACTTTTAGATACAGCCACACCGGAAGACGTTGCACCATTAATGAATAAATTAATAATATGGCTGAATGATTCTTTGAAACATAAAAGCATGCACCCGCTTATTACTATTGCTGTTTTTACATCTGTGTTTCTGCAAATCAGTCCTTTTACTGATGGTAATATGCGTATTGCATGTTTTTTATCAATGTTACTTTTGTTCAAAAATGGGTATGTGTACGCACCGTACGTACCGTTGGATAGAATTGTAAACAAACATGGAGATTTTGTCTTTAAAACACTTAAGCATAATCAGGAAAGCCTTGAAACCGGACAACCTGATTGGAGTAAATGGCTAGATTGTTTTTTAACATTATTACAAGAACAAGCTGGAACTTTACGTACACGTTTAAATACAAAAAATCAGGAAATGTCTAATCTGCCAACACTTTCAGCAAAAATATTAACACTGTTTGAACAGCATGAACGCTTACAGATGAAACAAATTATCAAACTCACAAACGGACAGCGCTCAACAATCAAACTTCGCTTACAAGAATTAATTAATGACGAATACTTACGCCGTCACGGACAAGCACGCTCAACGTGGTATAGTTTAGTTTAGCGAGCAATAAGAACATGTTGAAGATGAAATCCGGGCTTTCCATTACCATCTAGACAGACTGTATATTTACCGAATGTATTATCATGTTTTTTCTTAATTGCAGAATCACCATTAAAAATTCCAACAAATTGCTCATAAGTATCGGTTGCAACATTTACGGGAATACTGGAAATATCCAAACTATTATTAATCTTTGTGCATATATCTTCATTAATAAAGGGTAAAAAAATTATAAGTTCTTCATCATCAATATTGTTATTCCAGCATCCAATTAATCCCTCACCAATACCGCCAATACAAAATGCTGAACTGAAAATCCATTCACCATAAAAACTTTCTGCGCTTAAACTTGAATCAAACCAAATATCCGGAGGAACCATATATCTAACATTTCCACCATTCGGATCAAATACATGACAAGACTTATCAGCGGGAGAATTAGCGTTAACATACCCTGTCAATGGAGCAGTTTCAAAACTGATTTCATTTTCCGAACACCCCTTACGCCTCACGCGATCAACAGCACGTTGTACTTTATGCGCATAATCTAATATATCTGTAGCAGCTAATGTAATTTTTCGCGCTGACATATTTGTTGTTGTCTGGCTTTGCATGCCTCGTGACACAGTCATAGCCAGCGCTGCAAAAAGTGCTACGCCAATCAAAACAAACAAAAAGGCATTACCGCGTCTAGTATGTTCTTTATAATTATGATTTTTATAATTATTCATCATCTTTAAACAATTTATCTTTCATATCTTTTGAAGCCTGCTCGATAATATCACTTATTTCTTTTGGAAGAGTTAATGGCGGTTCAGTTTTTATATCTTCCGGTATTTCTTTTAACGGTTGTTCAATAATTAGTTGCTCTTCTAATAAAGATGATGAATCTGTTTGTATCGATTCTGTTGTGGAAGATATTTTATCTTTATTACCACCCCCAAAAAAAGACATGGGATCACCGCCAGCATCACTGGAATGTATTTCTTGCGTTTTTGTATCTTTAGGTAACGGCGTTTTTGTAGCATGAGAATCTGACGAGAGATCAGCAGGTGGCTTTTTAATAATAGTTGGCGAGATTATAGTCTCTTCAAGAGAATTATTAAGTCCGTAAACCTGCACAAGCGCCATAATGCCAGCATCAACCATATCAGCATTAACATCTTGAGCTAGTTTAATTCCTTTATTTAAAGCATCAATTTCCGGAGCTGTTTCCACATCTACATCAGCACGCTGCGCAGTCCATGTTTTATTAACCATAAGATCACGCAACTTCGTAATAGAACTGGCATGTTTCATTATCTGCTCATCAGGCTGTGGAAGAGACATAAAGCGAGTAACACGCATAGCTTTTGCAAAACCCGGATTAGAATAAAAGATCTTACAATCAACAACCGTTTCCCCAAAAGTTATAACTGCTTCACCTTCCTTAAAACCGCGCAAACCATCATAACTTGCTCTTGGACGAATCTGAACACTGGCTTGTTGTGTATCATAATAAGAGCCAAATTCCGTACCACCGGCCATTTGAAATCCTGATACTTCTGTAACAATCGCACTTCCAACAGTTTTTTCGAAAAAATCCTTGGTTTCAGTTGGATCTTCAAGCTTTCCAAAAATCTTGATATTACAGTTCGCTGTAATAGAATTTGCTTCTTCCCGAACTCTCTTTTTCATAGCCGGTAAATCTTGGCCGGAAAAAACAAGACAAAAACCAAGAGATCTTGCTTGTGCAGCCATTACTGCCATTCCTTGCGCGGTGTAATAACCGACTTCATCAAAAATCGTCATAAATGGTGTTGCAGAATGCGTTGGTTTATTTTCAATAACAGTTTCGCTAGAACCCTCTACGGTTGATCCAAGAGTTGAGCCCATCATACCTTTTATAGTAGCAGCAACGATTTTACCCAAATTAGCAATTTCATCGCCTGACTTTTCCAATGCAGGAATCAACACAACCAAAATGCGACGATTTAAAACAACATCAACCATATCCACATCCGCAGCTTGTGTATCAAAAATATAGCCATAATCATCACCTAAAGATTGTAATGAACGAGTAAACTGCATAGCTAAATAACCATGTTGCTGGTTAGCCGTAGTGGTATCATATTGCGGTGTATCAGGACCCGGAGGTTTAACTTGTCCATCATCATCATATGCCTCACCGACAAATCCCGGAAGCGTCTCAAGATAACCGACAATACCTTCACGTAATTGCGCTGGAACAATATCATCACGCTGAAGCTTAATAACATTATTAAGTGAAAGATAATCACGAATAGTACGTACGGAAAGCGGCATTTCCTGATGGTCGCGTTTCCATGTTAAAATAGGCATCATTGCACTAACCAAAGAAACAGCGCGTTCCTTCCACATAGCGTTATCACCTTCAGATTCAGGCATAAGCGAAACTAACATATTAACCAGATAGGAAGCAGAACCGCTAGAAAACGGATTCATTGTATTAGACGGAGCTCTAACATCTGAGTTTCCAGTCATATAATTCAGAATCAATAAATCATCATCACGACCAAAACGACGAACAAGCGCAGATAAAGAAGACCAAAGATCTGTATCTGCTTTACCATCAACATACACAAAGCCAGATCCCCAGCTAAGCGCATTAGAAACCATAGATTTCAATCCTTCAGTTTTACCTGAGCCTGTTGTTCCCAAATAAAGTACATGTGTTCTTGCATCCGAATTAGTAAACCAGATTTCTTCATTAGTTATGTCTGTATTTCCTAAATATAATATTCCTTCAGCCTTTTCATTCTTACCCGGACCATTATTATTTCTGTCCTTGTATTTAGAACCGGCAGGAAGTTTAAAAGCCAATGAACGATCACGCCCTGTAAGCCAAAAAAAATATAAAATCAAAATCACAAATATTAAATCTGCAAATGCCAATACCGTATCACTATAATAAAAGCCAATCGCAGCCATAACAAAAATAGCAATAGAATGAAGCGATGCTTCCATACTATCAGCAACACGCACCCGTAAAGGTCGCACATCTCTTAATATGGCTTCATGTTCATGTTCATGTTTTCGTTGGTCGAGAGCCATGATGCTCCTTTATTGTCTCTTTATTTCAGCCCTGATAGCATTCCTTCAAACCTTGGGCAGATTATTACGCATTATTGCCTATTCTTTTCCATATAATAAATTCTTGGCAACTATAGCCATTTTCATTTATGTTAATACCCTTTCAAAAAATCATCTGCTGACATAGGTACTCCTGATGTATTTGATTGTGGTATTTGCATAAATGCTGTTGAATCAACCCCTTGATTAACAAAGCTTTCCGGTGTGTGCGGTATTAATGATCCCCATATTCCAAATAAAACAATCAAAATAACAATGCCTAATATAATTAACTTCCATTTACTGCTGGAGCTTGATTTTATTTGATATCCTCCAGTGGTATTATTTCCCGCTATTGTAGCTGTTTTTATTTGTCCATGTGCGTTTTCAAGAGCTTTTGATGCTGCCATAAGGCCATCAATAGCTCTTTCACGTTTATCAAAAGATGCAATATCAATCTCTTCACTATTTGGATTGGTTAATGTAAGCGTAAAACCGGTTGCATCTTTTTCTTCCCGAACTTTTAAAGCTGAAGCTTTAGCCTTTATTAAATCCATTTGCCAGACAACCGGAACTAATGCATCAGGAAAAGATAATATTAACTTACCATCAACAACACTTGCGCTTGAACGTCTTGGACAAAGCATTGATTTTAAAGTACATTTCATAACTATATTTACTCCTTAATATTTATCTGTTTGCTTTTAAATAGCTTTTTTAACACCGCGTTTTTTTGAGTTACTATAATCTAATTGTGGAATTGCACGTGCTTGTAAAGAGCCCATATATGTTTTAATAGTCTCAACAGCATCCTCAACTTTTGGAATTGGAATAGGACGCTGAGTCATTTTCTCAGCACGATAATGTGACATTGCTCCAACCGCTTCCATATGAAAAGATTGTCTCCCCATATTATTTAACGGATACCACAAAGTGCGATCATGCGCTCTGAGCCATACAAATACAGAAGGAGCTAATACACCGCCTTCTTCACGTGCAAAAGCTAATGCACGTAACATAGATGTTGTTACAAAAGCATGCCGGTTAGCTTGAGCCATTGTTTTACCGGCCAATTTTTTATTTCGTAATACTTTCCGCGCTTCTTTTAATAAATT
>JAGLMC010000057.1 GCA_023140215.1 Alphaproteobacteria bacterium | reverse complement strand
TTTTGAAATAATACAATAGCTCAGCATGCAACAGGCTCATATAGTATAAAAATCATCCTAGAGTGAGAATACGCAATACAAAAATAAGGCATGTTTTTCTTGAAAAAAGTTCTTGACTGCATAAATTATTTGTCTATAACTCTGGACACATGGACATACAAGATGCCCTCATAGCTTTTGACGCTCTCTCTCAGGAAACACGCCTGAAGACATTTCGACTGTTGGTCGAAAAGGGAACAACGGGGATGCCTGCAGGGCTTCTCAGCAAAAGACTTGGCATCCCTCATAATACCCTTTCATTTCATTTATCCCATATGATTAATGCCGGGCTGGTTCTATCTCGCAGAGAAGGGCGCTCGATCATCTACACAGTAGATTTCGCACATTTTCAGAATTTGCTTCGTTTTATGGTTGATGATTGTTGTAACAAAGAAGTTGCCAATACCAGAGATAGTAAAACAGATGGGTTTTCTACAGTCATCGAACTTTCGGAACTCAAAGGGTATTGTACAAAATGATATTTACAAGCATCAACATAACAAACAATTCAGCCTATTCGGGTGTCCCGAACAGACCGTGTCCTATGGATATTAACCATTTCGGGGTAACGAAAACATTTAGTCAGATTCCTGCGGTTTTTAAAACCGCTTTTTTTGTACCCAAAAACAGAATTAACAATATTAAACCAATTCATAATTTTAAACCAAAGGAGAATATTATGAAAAAAACCTTACTTTCATTAACAGCAATTATGGCTCTGGCCTTACCATTGCAGGCAGAAGCCGGTGAACACATACAGATTGTCGGATCATCAACGGTCTACCAATTTATAACTGTGGTGGCCGAAGAATTTGGTAATAGCACAAACTACAAAACACCAATCGTTGAATCAACCGGAACTGGCGGAGGGTTTAAACTTTTTTGCGCAGGCCTTGGTGATTCATATCCTGATATTTCAAATGCTTCACGCACGATAAAGAATAGCGAAGAAGAGCTTTGTGCAAAAAATGGTGTTAAAGACATCACAGAAATTAAAATCGGCTTTGATGGTATTGTTCTTGCAAATTCAAAGAAAGCTGGGCGTTACGAACTCTCCAAAGATCAGATATTTCTAGCACTTGCAAAGCAGGTACCTGTTGATGGAAAGCTGGTTGATAACCCTCACCAAAACTGGAGCGATGTTGATGCATCACTACCAAATGTAAGGATTGAGGTTTACGGACCACCAACAACATCAGGAACGCGCGATGCTTTTGTTGAGCTGGTTATGGAGCCTTCTTGTAAGGATCTCCCTGAATTCAAGGCCGCTTATCCTGACAAAAATATCCGTAAGAAAATGTGTCACCTATTACGTGAAGATGGCCGTTACATTGAAGCCGGTGAGAATGACAATTTGATCGTGCAGAAATTACAAAGTAATCCGCGCGCTCTTGGGATTTTTGGCTTTAGCTTTCTAGATCAAAGCGTTGACATCGTTCAGGGCAGCATCATTGCCGGGAAAGAACCAACTTTTGAGAATATATCAAAAGGGTCTTACAGTATTTCCCGCTCCCTCTATGTGTATGTAAAAAATGCTCATGTCGGTAAAACCAGTGGCCTTCAGGAATTCATTACAGAGCTGGTTAGCAATGAAGCCGCCGGTGAGTATGGATATTTGTCCGATAAAGGATTAATTCCTCTTCCTAAAAATGAACTTAAAACCATGCAAGACCGCGCAAGCGCTTTGCAGAAATAATAACTAAAGAACGATGGTAAAATTTGAGAAATTGATAAAAGCAGGCCTATTATTCTGCACGATATTTTCTGTTTTGATTACAGTCATGATCGTTGCATCTGTCTTTTCTGAAACCATGCGTTTTTTCTCTCATGTGCCTTTATTAGATTTTTTCTTTGGAACTGAGTGGAGCCCGCAAACAGCTATACGCGCGGATCAGGCGGGTAGTTCAGGAACCTTCGGTGCCGTACCTGTCTTCATGGGCACTTTTTTAGTCACACTTATTGCTATGGCTGTTGCTGCGCCGCTTGGACTCTATGCCGCGATCTTTCTATCAGTCTATGCCAGTGCGGGATTTAAGGCTTGGGCTAAGCCGACTTTAGAGATTCTGGCTGGTGTTCCGTCAGTCGTTTATGGATATTTTGCGGTCATTACTGTTGCGCCAATTTTGCGCGCAGGTGGTGAAATGATAGGCTTATCCATCGCCTCTGAAAGTGCTTTAACAGCAGGAACTGTCATGGGCATCATGATTACGCCTTATGTCATGTCACTTTCCGAAGACGTTATAAGCTCTGTTCCCAAAGCCTTGAGTTTTGGCTCATTAGCTATGGGCGCAACTCAATCCGAAACCATCAAAAAAGTTGTTCTACCCGCTGCGCTTCCTGGCATTGTCAGTGCGCTGTTGCTCGGTATTTCACGCGGCGTTGGGGAAACCATGGTTGTGGTGATGGCCGCAGGTTTGGCAGCAAACCTTACGTTTAACCCTTTAGAGTCCGTGACGACCGCCACAGTGCAAATTGTTACGCTCCTTGTTGGTGACCATGAATTTGATAGTGATAAAACACTAGCTGCCTTCGCACTTGGCTTTTCTCTGTTTTTTACAACATTAATCCTCAACATTGTCGCGCTGATTATCGTTAAAAGATATAGGGAGCTTTATGATTAAATTATTTAAAAGACGCACGCGCATTGCCATGCAGCAGGTCAAAAAGAAAAAAGCGCCTTTTACCTATAAGGCCTATAGCAAGAAACCAAAACATAAATGGCTTAAGAAACGTAATGCGCAAGAACGCCGTTTTAAGCGTGCGGGATTCATCGCCATCCTGATTGCTTTTCTGTTTCTAGCCAGTTTGGTTTGGAATGTTTTCTCTAACGGATATTCTGCCTTTACTGAGGCGCAAATACGTCTACCAATTACATTTCAAGCTGATTTGGTTGAAGAAAGAGCCTATAGAAAAATCGTTCAAAACTCGCTTCTAGAAATTTTCCCGAACGTAAAAGACCGAAAAGAAAAAAGAGCTTTATTCTCATTGGCCAGCCGTAATGCACCCCACCTACTCAAAGAGCTTATAGAGACAAATCCAGAATTAATTGGCAATAAAGAATATATATGGATTCCAACCTCCAGCGCCGTGAGTATTTTTTATAAACAACGGCTTTATGAACAAGCCAAGAGAGGCGGTAAAATTACGCCTTCTCAAACCTCGTGGATAACTGAATTAGCACGCTCCAAAAATATGCAACTCAAATTCAATACAGCGTTTTTTAAAAATGGTGATTCAAGGGAAGCAGAACAAGCTGGCGTGCGAGCAAGCACCATAGGTTCATTTCTAACGATTTTAGTCTGTATAGCTATGGCCTTTCCATTGGGCGTTGCCACAGCTGTTTATCTGGAAGAATTTGCGCCTAAAAACTGGTTCACGGATTTTATTGAAATCAACATTAATAATCTGGCCGCCGTTCCAGCTATTATTTTCGGTTTGCTGGGCTTATCGATTTATTTGAATATGTTTGGGCTGCCGCGATCCTCATCCTTGGTTGGTGGAATGATATTAGCACTTTTAATCTTGCCAGTGATTGTGATTGCCACGCGTAACGCGCTACAGGCCGTTCCGCCATCTATTCGTAATGCAGCTGCTGCCTTGGGCGCGACGCCAACACAGGTTGTATTCCATCATACATTAATCTATGCGCTTCCCGGCATCATGACTGGCGTGATTCTGAGCATTTCCCGCGCATTCGGTGAAACAGCGCCACTGCTTATGATTGGTATGGTTGCCTTTATTGCTGATGTTCCTAAAACACTGACAGACCCTGCTACAACGTTGCCTGTTCAGGTCTATTTATGGGCCAATAATCCAGAGCTTGGCTTTGTTGAAAAAACAGCCGCGGCCATTATGATATTGCTGATATTTATGATCTTAATTAACCTCTTGGCGATCTACATAAGACGCCGCTTCGAAATCAAATGGTGAACAATATGAACGTAGAGAAAAAAGTAAAAACTGCCAAAATCAATGATGAGCATGACATTCGTATGAAAACGAAAGACCTCAGCGTGTTCTATAACAACGATCAGGCTTTGTTCGATGTTAATCTGGATATTCGCAATAATCAGGTCACGGCTCTGATCGGCCCCTCTGGCTGTGGTAAATCAACATTTATGCGCTGTCTAAACCGCATGAATGATTACGTGAAAGGGTGCCGCGTGACCGGTAAAGTCAAGCTGGACGGTCATAACATCTACAAGGGTAATGTCGATACGATTTTACTTCGTCAAAAGGTTGGTATGGTGTTTCAAAAGCCCAACCCGTTTCCAAAATCAATTTATGAGAATATGGCTTACGGTCCTAAAATTCACCATTTAGTGAACGGCAAAGCCGAGATGGATGCGCTGGTTGAAAAGACTTTAAAGCGCGTTGGTCTTTGGAATGAGGTTGCTGACAGGCTTACCTCTCCGGGCACATCACTTTCCGGCGGACAGCAACAGCGTCTCTGTATTGCCCGCGCTATTGCAATCGAGCCAGAAGTTATTCTTATGGACGAACCCTGTTCTGCACTTGATCCAATCGCTACGGCGCGTATTGAAGAACTTATTGCCGAGCTTGAAAAGAAATTTACGATTGTAATCATTACCCACTCTATGCAACAAGCCGAGCGCGTTTCTAACTACACCGCCTTTTTTCACATGGGGCATATCGTTGAATCCGGCAAAACAGAAAAAGTCTTTAACGATCCTGAGAACCAACAAACCAAAGATTATATTGACGGTAAATTTGGCTAAGAGTATCTTCATTTTGTGTACAGAAAATTCTTGTCGCTCCGTTATGTGTTAACGCACTGATTAATCATCTGGGCGAAGGGCAATACACGGGTAATATTTACTCATTATTTAAAGAACATTCCTTACCCTGAATTAAACCAAAAAATAAGCAACCATTTGTTTTTACTATACTTTTCAACATAGTGACATGTTATTCTCCAAATTATACAATCATATAATCCAAGATTTTTGACCATCTTGCAACAGGCTCAAGGAACAAACGATGACGAGTAGTTAACTACTTTAAGAGTGCAGTGACAATGTCAGTGAAGTAAATGAAAATGATTACTAATAAATTCTTTATGTTTTTTATCTTTTATATGATAAAGAAAACAGATGAATAAACATCGTTTTAGACGCCATAGACCTCTTTTCAATACATCTGTTCCAAAGGCCGTAATTAAGCCTAAAATTAAGTGGAAAATTCTGCCTATTTTATGGATGGCGCTTAAACGAATGTGTATGGCGCTTGGTTTTATGGTTCTGATTTCTTCTGTTTGGGGAACATATTTAGCTCTTAATATTATGCAATCTGGGGTTGTGCAAGAGCTTCCTGATGAAATGGTGCTATATATTAAATTTAAAAATGTAGTTAATGAATTATCAAAAGAGACTAATTTTCTTGATCCGTTTTCTAAATCTCCACCGACTGTGCGTGAGTTAGTTTTAGCGATTGATAAGGCTAAAGATGATGCGCGTGTAAAGGGACTTTTTGTGCGTTTGGATGGCGCTCGTTTCTCTATTGCTCATGTTCAGGAGTTACGAAATGCAATTAAACACTTTCGTTCAAGTGGTAAATTTGCCTACATATATTCCCCATCTTATGGAGATGCCGGAGGTGGTTTTGGTGGCTATTATCTAGCCTCTAGTTTTGATGAAATATGGATGCAACCTATGGGTGTTGTAATGATTAACGGCTTGAATGCCGAATCTCCATATTTTCGTGAAATGCTGGATAAAATTGGTATCGAGCCACAGTTTTTTCAACGTAAGGAATATAAAACCGCTTATGAAAATATGATTCATAAAGAGATGACTAAACAAAATCGTGAGATGATAAGCACGCTTTTAGAGGATATTCGATCTGTATTTATAAAAGATATTCCAATCGAGCGCGGTATAACGTCTGCCCAATTTGAAGCATTCGTTAACAAAGGGCTTTTTACTGCCAAGGAAGCGCAGGATATTGGTCTGATTACTGATATGAATTACGCTGATATTCTGGTTGGGAATATTAAAGAAAATGTTACCGGTGATCGGGATTTTAATGATGATTTATTTATAAGTATTTCCCATTATAATAATTCCATACAAAAAAGCAGTGCAAATAGTTTATTGAAAAATGTTCCTTTACCTAACGCTGGAAAGAAAAAATCTAAAATAGCGCTTGTTTATGCTGTTGGAGCTATTATGCCTTCAAAGACCGGCGTTAATGCTCCTGTATTTATTGGTGGTAATATTGCTGCTGCGGATAAGATTGCTCCTGCAATTATCAAAGCAGGAGAAGATAAAGATATCAAAGCTATTATTTTACGTATTGATAGCCCGGGTGGATCGCCTACTGCTTCCGAAAGTATCTTACATGCGTTAGAGCGTGCTCAGAAAAATGGTAAGCCTGTTATTGTGTCTATGGGATCAACGGCGGCATCTGGAGGATATTGGATTGCTGCATATGCAGATCGTATTTTTGCATTACCAACAACTATTACCGGATCTATCGGTGTAATAGGCGGTAAGTTCACGGCTGGAGCTTTTTGGGATAAATTAGGCGTGAATTGGGATGGTGTAAAATGGGGTGATAATTCCGGTATGTGGTCAATTAATACTCCCTACTCCAAAAATGAAGCTGAACGAATTAACATGATGCTCGATCAAGTCTATGAAGGATTTCTTGAGCGTGTATCCAAAGGACGCGGAATGAGCATTGAAGCTGTGGATAATGTTGCAGGTGGTCGCGTTTGGTCTGGTGCGCGTGCATTAGATGTTGGGCTGGTTGATGAGCTTGGAGGATTAATGGAAACACTGAATTATACGGCAAAATTACTAGGGGAAGATGATAAAAATGATCTTGATGTTGTGCTTTATCCTGCACCCAAAACCCCGCTTGAACAATTTCTTTCATTGATTGAAGATAGTAGTAGTGTATATGAAGGTATGAAATGGCAAAATTCAGTTATGCAATTCTTTGCACCGTTCTTACAGCAAATAGCTATAATGCAAAATCGTGAATTAATAACTGCTTATGAACCTATGAGTATAGATTAATCTATTTTGCTATTTGATGGTTTTTCTATGGTTTTTCTAAAGCATTTTCAAGAAATAAATACATATCATGATATGACATAATTATGCTATCAGGATTTAATCCTTTTTCTATAATAGCCATTGCAGCATGAAGGCTATAGGCAATTGGAATAACAGTTCCTTTTATATGTTCATTTGTAGCTTGTGCGGCAAGTACATCTTTATAACGATCTCCTATGTACCAAATAACATCTTTATTTGTAATTTCTTTTTTCATACGTCCCATAGCCATTAAAATTGGTTCTGGATTGGGTTTGGATTTTTTAATATCTTCTCGAAAAATTGTTGTTTCATAATATTTATTTAATTCAAATTTTTCAAGAATGTCATGACCATAACCTTTCCCAAGGCCGCTACTAACAATGCTCATAGGGATGTTATGTTTTTGAAGCAGAGCAAGAACTGCATAAATTCCGGGGCATGGCTCAACAATTTGCTCAACCGGTTTACGGCGGACTTTATGAATGACACGATGGACAATACGACGTGGTTTCTTTCTATTTTCCAAAATCTCAATCCTAGGAACTATTGGCCCTTTACCGCCACGGCGAAAAATCCACCCAAAGAACTTTCCGGTTTTAAAAGAAATATCATCAATAAATTCACATATGTGAAGTAATCGCGGATTAAGGTGACGTACTGCCGTACCATCCATATCAAAAATAACAATTGTAGGTTTATTGAGATTCATAACTGAACCTTAATCTTGTAAAATTGTAGCAGCAATATGTTCTGCACTAAGTTTTGCTGTTTCATATTGTTTTTGTTGATCGTCTTGATCTTGAAAATAATCCGGCAAATGCATAGTTTTTATATTACATGTTCCTAATAAATTTTCACTAGCTAGAAATTCAAGAACATAAGAACTAAATCCTCCTATTGATCCCTCTTCAATTATAATAAGCGTTTTATGGTTTTGCACAAGATCACGTATAAGAGATTTATCCAGTGGTTTTGCAAAACGTGCATCTGCTATTGTAGTCGAAATTCCTTTTTCTTCGAGTATTTTTGCAGCTTTTAAAGCTTCTGTCAGGCGTGTTCCATAAGATAAAATAGCTACTGTATTTTCCCCGTCTTTAGCTTTTTTAACAATACGCCCTTTACCGATTTCAAGAATTTGACTTTCTTCCGGAATTTTTACTCCTGTTCCTTTTCCCCGCGGATATCTGATAACTATTGAACCATCATTATATTTTGCAGCGGTTGCAACCATATGTACAAGTTCTGCTTCATCTGATGGTGCCATAAGCACCATATTGGGGATACATCCCAGATATGCCGTATCGAATGATCCGGCGTGCGTTGCTCCGTCTTCACCGACTAATCCTGCTCGATCTATAATAAAACATACCGGAAGATTTTGAATTGCAACATCATGAATGATTTGGTCATAAGCACGTTGCAGAAAAGTAGAATAAATACTGACGAATGGCTTATATCCTTCACATGCAAGTCCCGCTGCAAATGTCACAGCGTGTTGTTCTGCAATACCTACATCAAACATACGATCCGGGAATTTTTCAGCAAATAAATCAAGCCCCGTACCTTCCGGCATTGCAGCAGTAATTGCTACAATTTTATTATCCTTGCTTGCTTCTTTAATAAGGCTCTGAGTAAAGGTTTGAGTATATGTTAATATAGAACCGGATTTATCTTTACTTTGCTCTCCGGTAATTACATCAAATTTTTTAACACCATGCATTTTATTGACAGAATTTTCAGCAGGTGTGTATCCTTTTCCTTTTTGCGTAATTGTATGAATTAGAATAGGGCCTTCATGTTTGGAATCACGTATGTTTCGTAATATTGGTAATAAGTGATCCATATTATGACCATCAACAGGGCCTATATAGTAAAATCCCATTTCTTCAAATAACGATCCGCCTCCATGAGCATTTGATAATGCTATGCGAGCGCCTTCTTCAGCACGTTTAGCTACATGTCGAAGTGGTGAAGGTAAAAAACCTGTGATTTTTTTACCTGTTTCTCTGGCATTGATATAGGTTTTTGAAGATACAATCTTGGTTAAGTAACGGCTCATTGCTCCGACCGGTGGAGCGATTGACATTTCATTATCATTTAATATGACAATGAGACGGCTTTTATAAGCTCCCGCGTTATTCATGGCTTCATAAGCCATGCCTGCACTCATAGCTCCATCTCCTATAACTGCAATTACATGATTTCCTCCGTCTTTGCTTGGGTGTCGGGTGAGTGTTAAATCACGTGCAACCGCCATTCCAAGCCCTGCTGAAATGGATGTAGAACTGTGTCCTGCACCGAATGGGTCATACTCACTTTCAGTACGTTTTGTAAATCCTGACAATCCTCCTTTTTGACGAAGTGTATGCATATGCTTTCGCCGTCCGGTTAATATTTTATGTGGGTAGCATTGATGACTTACATCCCAGATTAACCGGTCTTTTGGTGTATCAAATACAGCATGTAAAGCTATGGTTAATTCTACAACACCAAGACTTGCTCCTAAATGTCCGCCAGTTTTGGAAACGACCCGAATTGTTTCTTCTCGTAATTCTTCAGCTAACTGTTTAAGTGTTTCATTGCTCAGATTTTTTATATCTGCCGGTGTATTAATTAAATCCAATACGGATTTTTTATCAGAATTTATATTCTCATATTGCTTGCAATCGGGAATACTGTCTTGTTTTTCCTGCATTTTTGTCATGGTGTATCCGTTTTAGCGTGAATATTATCAATAATACAAAGTTTATTGTTTAAGCTCGGCGCGCTAAAACATACTCAGCCATTTCTTTTAGCATATCGGCACGACCTTCAAAGACATTCAAATGACGCGTGGCTTGAGCAACCAGCATTTTTGCACGGCTTCTTGCTGCTTCTTTACCCATAGCAGAAACAAATGTTGCTTTTCCTGCTTCCGTATCTTTTTGCGTATCCTTGCCTGTGTCTTGTGGATCAGCTTCTACATCTAAAATATCATCTGTTACCTGAAAGGCTAAACCAAGATCAAAAGCAAAGTTACGAAGAGCGCGGCGGTGAACATCATTTGCCCGACCAAGTATAGCGCCTGATTCACATGCAAATGCTATAAGAACACCTGTTTTCATACGCTGTAAACGGCTGATTGTACCAAGATCAAATTCCTCTTTTTCTCCAATTAGATCAAGCATTTGTCCACCAACCATACCACGTCCTCCAGCAGCTTCTGCCAAAGATCGTATAAGTGAACAGCGTACGTTTGGATCTGCATGAGTCTCACGGTCGCCTAAAATCTCAAAAGCAAGTGTTAGAAGAGCATCACCGGCTAGAATTGCTGTCGCGTCACTATATTGTTTATGTACAGTTGGTTTACCGCGTCGCAATAATGCATTATCCATTGCCGGAAGGTCATCATGAATTAATGAATAACAATGAACAAATTCAATCGCAGCAGCTACTCTACGTGCGCGCACAGAATTTACATTAAATAAAAAGGCGGATTGAATTGCTAAAAATGGACGAAGTCTTTTTCCTCCGCCGAGAGTTCCATGTCTCATAGCATCATAAAGAAGATCTTCCGGTAAATCTGTTTCTGGAAGTAATCGCTCGATTGTTCGGTTGACTGCATTAGATACATCATCCATAGCTTCTTGTAATTTTGGACTTGCGGTTCTTGGTGATGGCATTATAGCTTTCCTTTTTATCCTTTTGAGCATCGCTGTTTATTGCTCGCATACTTAAATGTATGTCATATTTTCAGTTATTAGTGCAGAAAATAAAGCCAAATAACTATAATTATTCATCTAATGGCTCAGTTGAGATAGTTCCATTTTGACTAACAGTTATTTTTTCAATTTTTGCTTGTGCATCACGTAATTTTTCTTCGCAATGTTTTTTAAGAGCTATACCCCGTTCATATGCGCTGATTGATTTTTCTAATGGAGCTTGCCCTGTTTCAAGGTCACGTACAATTTTTTCAAGCTGAATTAGTGCATTTTCAAAGCTAAGGCTTTCGATTGGTTCGTTTTTTTCTTTTTTTGCGGTCATTTTCAATCATCAATATTATTGCTCAAAGCGCGTCAGTCTACGCTAGGAGCGTGATAAGCTCAAGAAAAATATGATGTAATTCTTTTATAGTAGTCCAAGTTTTTGCTCAAGTGCCCCACAAAGCATTTGCCCAAGGGTGATATGCATTTCCTGAATGCGTGCGGTAGTATTTGATGGAACAATAATCAAAAGATCACAAACGCCAGCCATATCTCCGCCATCACGTCCGGAAAGACCTATAGTTTTAATTCCTTTGCTTTGCGCAATTTTAAGCCCGTTAATAATATTTAAGCTTTTACCTGATGTGCTAATACCTATGGCTATGTCTCCATCATTCCCAAGTGCTTCAACCTGACGGGAAAATAGATGGTCAAAACCCATATCATTGCCTATTGCAGTTAGTGCTGAAGTATCTGTAGTAAGGGCAATAGCCGGTATCGGCACACGATCATTTACATAGCGTACAGTAAGTTCTGTAGCCAGATGTTGTGCATCTGAAGCACTGCCGCCATTACCGAAAAATAATATTTTACCGTTGTTTTTTATAGATTCTTCACATAATTCAAGCATTTGCTCAAATTCATTTTGTAAACTATTAAATGTCTTTTGAGCTGTTTCGAGATGCTCTTGAGCTTCTTCGTCCCAAAACCGGCTTATATTAAAGCTATTCATTATTTTTCTATCGGTGTTGTTATATCCAGAGGAGTTGTCGTTTTTTCTTTTTGTAATAGTGTCGATGATGTCTGGTGTGTATTTGGTACAATTATTTCTTGTTTATCTTTAGTGCTTTTCTTTGCAGTTTTTGCAGTCTTCTTTTGTTTACGTAATGCTGCCCGATTTTGATTTAGCTGATCTTGAGAAAGCTGAAAACCAATCAGCACTTTATATCTGGAACCACGCGCCGGATCAATAATTGGAATAATCTGACGCATAGATTCATAGTATGTTTGAGAGTTCTGTCCTGAACTATGAGTAACTGATGCGGAAAAAATTTCTTTAGCTAAAATTGATCCGTCCGGAGATGTTACAGCTACAAAGAATGGATAAGAAAAGAATGGACGATCTTTATCTTTTAAACGGCCACGCATCCCAATACGGCTTTCAAAGGCAAGCTTTATATCAACTGTTGCGCTTTTACCACTATAGCTACAACTACTTTCAGCCTGCATTAAGTTTGCCGAAGAAACCAGATTGTAGCTTTGCGGATCTGATATATCTATATATTCGTTAATCATGCTCAGTTCTTCAACAATTTCTACTGTTGGGCAATTACTGCTGATTACAAAAGCTTCACTTCGCGGATCAGATGCTGATGGAGAGATAATGCTAGGTATTTCAAGATTACCTATATCCTCAACAACACTGTCCCATGTCTGACAGGCTGCAAGAGATAAAATGCAAAAACTCAAGGAAAGAAAGTTAAGATATTTCATTTTTAATAATCCTGATCTATAAAACCTGAACAGGCTAGAGCTTACGAAAGGTAGAATGTTAAAGCAAGTGTATGGATTTATCATATTTATTTGATTATAAGAAGTTTAATGAAACCGCCTCTTACAATATTACTTGCAGCACCTCGTGGCTTTTGTGCCGGGGTAGATCGTGCTATTCAAATTGTTGAATTGGCTTTGAAAAAGTATGGCGCTCCGATTTATGTTCGTCATGAAATTGTACATAATAAGTTTGTTGTTGATTCTTTGCGTGGCAAAGGTGCGGTATTTGTTGAATCGTTAAATGAAATTCCAGATGACGGCAAACCTGTAATTTTTTCTGCACATGGTGTATCCAAAAATGTAACTGAAAATGCACAAAAACGTAAGATGTTTTATATTGATGCTACATGTCCTTTGGTAAGTAAGGTACACAGAGAAGCTGAGCGTTACCATAAGCAAGGGTGCATTATTATCCTTATCGGACATGAAGGCCATCCGGAAGTTATCGGTACAATGGGACAGTTGCCAAAAGGAGCTGTTTTTCTAATAGAAGCTGTTAAGGATATAGATAATCTCCATTTTGATTGTGAGCAGCGACTTGCATATTGTACGCAAACAACATTATCCTTAGATGATACAGCTAATATAATTAAGACTTTACGGATGCGTTTTCCAAAAATTCAAGAACCACATAAGGAAGATATTTGTTATGCAACTACAAACAGACAAGCTGCGGTTAAGGCTATTGCGTCGCGTAGTGATTCGCTATTGGTAATTGGTTCTCCTAACTCTTCCAATTCTAATCGTTTGGTAGAGGTAGCTGCGCTTCATGGCTGCTCTCAAGCTATATTGGTTCAGCGAGCAAACGAGATTGACTGGAAAGCCTTCAAGGGAATGCTGACATTAGGATTGAGCGCGGGAGCTTCTGCGCCGGATATACTTGTTGATGAAGTTATTAAAAGTGCTCGTATGTATTTTGATGTGACAATTGAAGAAGTTTCCATTACGCAGGAAGATGTTTGTTTTAAAATACCTAAAGTTTTGGAGATTACGTGAAAATAACAGCACAAGAATTTATGGAACAGTCGAATAAAGCAATTACGCTTATGGGCATGTCCGGTGTCGGTAAAAGTTTTTTGTCGAAAAAACTTGAAACATGGGGATGGCATAATTATTCCTGTGATTATTTGATTGGTTCTAAATATTTATCTGATGCTCTTGGTGGTAATTTAAGTACTGATAATATTGCCGGTTTATCAGAGTTTGTCGGGCAGATTGGTGATCCGGATAAAGGAGGAACATCTCTGAAAGAATTCCGTCATCGTCAAAAGCAGTATTATGAAGCTGAGTGTGCTGTACTTCGTGATATCGAACAAGGAATTAAAGAAGCCGGTAACAAGCATTTTGTTAATGATTCATCAGGCTCAATGTGTGAAGTTCTGGATGAAACTATATTATCTGAAGTCGGGTGCAAAACAGTATTTGTTTATCTGAAAGTAGCACAGGAAGATCATGCTGAAATTTTGCAACGTGCTATTCAATATCCAAAACCGCTTTATTTTCCGTTTATATTTTTTGATGAGCGTTTATCAGCTTATTACAAAGAATTTGGTGTTTACAATTCTGAGGAAATTGATCCAAAAGCATTTTTGAGCTGGGTATTTCCCTATTTATTTGAATCTCGTTTACCGAAATATCAAAATCTGGCAGACAAATATGGCGTTACATTACCGGCAGCTCAAGTTACTAATGTGAAGTCGGCAGAGGAATTTTTTAATATTATAGCAAAGGCTCTGGATGAGTAAAATTATTGAGATTTACACAGATGGCGCGTGTAGTGGCAATCCCGGAGCTGGAGGTTGGGGTGCGCTTTTGCACTGGAATGGTCATGAAAAAGAACTGTCTGGTGGTGAGATTGAGACAACTAACAACCGTATGGAAATGATGGCGGTAATTAAGGCATTGGAAACTCTGAAAAAAACATCGTGTGTTAAGATTTATACAGACAGTAAATATGTTTTACAGGGTGCTACTGAATGGCTGGAAGGATGGAAAGCTAGAGGTTGGAAGACTGCTGGAAAGAAGCCGGTCAAAAATCAGGATCTCTGGCAACGAATTGATTCACTTGTTCAAATTCATGATGTGAAATTTTATTGGGTTAAAGGCCATAATGGTCATCCGGAGAATGAACGTGCAGATGCTTTAGCAACCGGTGCAATTCCAAAGTGAGAGCTATAGTGATTTTGAATCACTATATTAGTTTATGTATTCTCTTTTTTTCCATTCTTCCCCGTTTTCCAAAAAATAAAAATGACACTATTTTCACAATACCCCTTGACACTTATCATAAAACATGATAGGAATATATACTTATACAGGGGACAACTGTATCTTAAGCGATAAATATACGCTTATAAATGGAGTTCCGGTAAATCAATCATTATAATTTCGCGCTTTATTTATCTGTGAACTTTTATTATTTCCGGGTAAAATTCTTGATAATAAATTTCTAAAACTTGTTTCATTAAAATTTTTGTTGTTAATTGGTTTATATTTGTTATGACTAACATTCATAACATCACGCCATATTTCTGCCGGATGGCTACTGCCTGTAACTCCTTGCATTGGACTATTATCATCATTTCCAAGCCATACTGTTGTTATAATTTCATCGTTAAAGCCTGTAAACCATGCGTCACGGTTATCTTGTGATGTGCCTGTTTTTCCTGCGGTTTTAAAATCCAAACTTGCACGTCGTCCCGTACCTTCTTGAATAACCTTATGCATCATTGATGTCAGGCTCTTTACATGATGTTTTTGAACTATACGACGCGTTGTGTTTCGCTTTGGGCGTTCATAATAAAGCTCACCATTTTGATCAGTGATTTTGGTAATAGCGTAGGGATATACAGCCCTTCCACCATTAGCTATTACGGCATAAGCTGTTGAAATTTCCATCGGGGATAAACTGCTGCTACCAAGCGCAAGGCTAAGATTAGCTTGTAATGGTGAATAAATACCTAATCGTTTAGCGGTATTTATCGTCGAACGCACTCCGACATCTTGCATAAGTCGAATAGCGGCTGTATTCATAGAATGAGTAAGTGCTTTTTCCAATGTAACTTCACCATAGTATTTTTCGTTAAAGTTTTTTGGTCTGTATTTTTGATTTTCTATTGGAGCATCAATAATAGTATCACTAGGTTTCCAGCCTTTTTCCAACGCTGTGAGATACAAAATAGGTTTAAAGGCTGAACCCGGCTGGCGTTTTGCCTGAGTTACGCGATTAAACTGGCTAGCTGAATAGTTTGCACCGCCAACCATAGCTACAACAGCTCCATTCGGACGCATAACAATTATTGCGCCCTGAGATATTTTTTTTATTTCACCACGAGCATTCAATATATTGGTTAAGGCTTTTTCAGCGGCTTTTTGTATTTCAGGATTTAAAGTAGTTTCAATAATCAGATCATCCGGTGGCGTTCCTATTAAGTCATTTATTCCATCCACAATCCAGTCTGTGTAATAACGTATAGTGTTTGTACCTGAAGATATTTGCGCTGAACCGGTAGATAATGGAGTATACTTTCCAGCAAGTGCTTTAGTTATGTAACCGGCTTTAACCATAGTATTAAGAACTATTTTTGTACGTTCTTTTGAAAGGTCTGGATTTTTAAGAGGTGAATATCTCGATGGAGCTTTAAGAAGACCGGCTAGAAGCGCTGCTTCTTGAACATTAATGTTTGCTACCGGCTTATTAAAATAACGCTTTGATGCGGCTTCTACGCCATATGTACCTGAACCTAGATAAACCCGATTAAGATATGCACTCATTATTTCATCTTTAGTCAATTCACGCTCAAGCCAAAGAGCAAGAAGAGCTTCTTGAATTTTGCGTTTTATAGTACGTTCTTTACTTAGAAAGATATTTTTAGCTAATTGTTGTGTAATTGTCGAACCGCCCTGCACAAAACGCCCTTTAATTACATTTGTTAACATAGCTCTACTGATTCCCTGTAAATCTATTCCAAAATGCTGATAAAAACGCCGGTCTTCAATGGAAAGAACAGCGTAAATAAGATGAGGCGGGAGTTTTTC
>JAGLMC010000056.1 GCA_023140215.1 Alphaproteobacteria bacterium | reverse complement strand
TTAAAATTATCTGCATCTATTCTTTCTTTTGCGAGATCTTCAAACGTTTTTTCACTAGCTGGTTTATTAGCTTTTAATTTAGCAGCTTTTAATTTAGTAGCTTTGTTTTTAATATTTTCTTTAAATATTTCAGCAAGTTTTCCTTGAGCAGAGTTTGCATCAATCTTATGTTGTTTCAGCAATTTATTGATGTTTTTTACAGTTGGCTGTTTTATAGCTTTTAAGTCACGTGTAAAATGTTCACCAGATATGGCATCTTTTAGACTGCGAGTGAAATTTTTGCTTGTAAGAAATTTTTTAGAATCATCGTTTATCTTGGAAGTTTTAATCTTTTTTATGAGAGCATCAAAATCATTAATAGTAGCATCAGGACTTTTTAAGATTTCTTGAAACTCTTCACCATATTTTTTAGCAAATGTTTTTAATGAAGTTTTAGCAGTCTTAGTGAGATTACCTGTTCCTTTCAGTAATTTCATAAGATCGGATGGATTAAAACCTTTTGGTGGTGGTGCAACCATATTACGTCCTTTATTACTTTATTTTTTTCTTCTTATTATTTCTTATTATTCTTTTTCACTGTCTCCTGTTTACCAGAACTTAGTTAATTTCTTCTTAAGATATGCCTAAATCAGGAGGTCGTAGAGTCAGATTTTCCGCAGTTTTAGTGGTTTTAAAAGAGGTGCCTTGCGGTGGTTCATTGAATTTTTTAGCAAGTGTGTCCGGAGAGCTATTTGTTTCAGAGCGTTGTTTTTCTTCTAATTTTTCAAGGATTTTATTGTATTCTTCTGATCTTGGTAGAATATTAAGCCTATGGAGAGTTGTATTGAATTTTTCTGATCCGGGCTTTATTCCCATAATATCTAAAAAATCTACAATGTTGGAGTGTGTGGTTTCGCGGTTAATAGATTCTCCAGCATCAGTTTGTGCAATTGCGCTCTTGCCCAGTGCTATGGCATCAGAAAGAAATATGTGGATTGCCATTTGTAAGCCTGCAAGTTCTGGAACGATTAGCCATGTGCCTGTTGTAAGGCCGGAGCCTTTGCCAAGAGCTTTTCTTGCGGCAATTTCAGTGGTGATTTTGCCTGCGTGTGTTTTTGTTTTTGTAGCCTTCTCGAATATTTTACTCGCATTAACCTTGCCAAGAGCTTTTGCTTTTTCCGCTGCTCTGGTTAGTCTTGTAGCTTTTTCAGTTAGTTCTCTTGCTTTTTGAGTTCTGCCTATAATCGGGCTTGACCATCTAACAGCCCATTTAGCAGCTTTTTTAAAAGAGTCGGTAAGTCTTGGTAAATTTTTGGTAACTTCTTGTGTTGATTTTTTAAAAAGGGAACGAAAACTAGCAGCGCCTATTCTGGTTGTAGCTAGTGCAGCACCCCCAACACCTGCTGTCCCTGCAAAAACAGCAACGAAAGTAGCGATTTCTCCAATGCCTTGTGTGACATACAGGATTGTACGCTCAGCATTAACATTTGAGTTGCGAATAAATTCACCATTAGAACCTCTTATTTTTTCACCGTCTTTATCTAGAATATATTCAGATGGTGGTTTAATAAATTGTGAATGCTTGGTTAAGAATTCGGTGCATCCACCCCATGATACAAAGCTGCGCTGTTTTATTTTGTTATCATCATCATAAGCTAAATTAGCTACATTTCTGAATGTCCAATCCCAGAGTATGTTGTCAGCTATATCTGGAACTTGTCCAATTACGTCTCCAGCCAGTCCGGAAATGCTGGTTACTGAATTAACCAGACCTTGTCCGGCAAGCGCTCCTGCGCGTTTTGGGTTATCCCATGCATATTTTTTGGCGTTAATTAAACCTTCTGCGCATGTGCCAAAGCCGACGGGTTCGATTTTATTATCATCATCACGAAAATAGTTAACCCCATGGCGTGTTAAGTTATCCCATGTAAGTGATACAACAATATCTGCGGCAATGCCTATGCCACCGAATATTGCGTCGGTTGCAATGCTTCCTGCGTTCTTGATGTTATTCCATAATCCCATGTATTACACACTCTATTATTATACATATTACCGTTTTTCATTTTTTTATTAGTTCTGTATTGGTTCAGGAGTTAGTTTTTCATCTGTTTCATGAGCAACGTTTGTTCCTTGACCAATGACATTTTTACTTGCTATTTCTTCTTGTGAAGGAAAGCCGGTATTTGGTTTTTTGGTGATTTTTGTAGGGTCATCGGTGGTTTTTTCATGAGCGACGGTTTTATAAGGTTGCTTGATATTAGTTGGAGATGGTGCTGTCTTTTTTGCTGTTTGTTCAGGTTTAAGTGTGGCTGTTTTCGGAACAACGGGGTTTTCTTCATTTGTTTTTGTTTGTTTAGTTGGAGAGCCTCCTTTAAAAAAGTCTGTTATAGATTTAAAAAAGTTTGTTACAGGTTTAAAAAGGTCTGCTATAGGTTTAAAAAGGTCTGTTATAAATTTAAAGACGCTATTTTTTGTTTCTGTAACAAAATTTTTAAAATCGTCTATTGAGTCTTTGATTTTTGATAATGGATTAAGATCAAACATTTTTCTCATACCTTTCTATGAATGGCACAGTCGCGCAGCCATTAAATTGGCACGAAGATAAAATCGCCAAATTAGCTGAAAAGAAAATTATAGCTGTGACTGCTGCTATCATTATACACACCCTCTATATTACTGTCGTTTTTCGACTTTTTTTATATATGCACTTAAGTTTTTTTAAACTTGTGTAAGTACATTATGGATATGAAGTGTTAACAGAGGATTAAGATTTTAAAAATAAAGCCAAATGATTATATATTCATTTACTTTTTGGGAAACGGGGACATATAAACTAATGTGTCCCCATGGGGATTAATGGCGGAAATGTCGCATTCCAGTTAAAACCATAGCCAGTCCGCGCTCATTGGCTGCTTCGATAACTTCATCATCTCGCATAGAGCCACCCGGTTGTATAACAGCAGTAACGCCTGCTTCGGCTGCGGAGATTAGCCCATCTGCAAATGGGAAAAACGCATCAGAAGCCACAACAGAGCCTTTTGTTAAAGGCTCATCAAGCCCAGCTTCTGAAGATGCAAACTCACCTTTCCATGCGGCAATGCGTGCAGAATCAATACGGCTCATTTGTCCTGCTCCAATTCCTGTAGTTGCCAGATTTTTAGCATAGATAATAGCATTAGACTTTACATGCTTGGCCACTTTGAAGGCAAAGAGCATATCATTAATTTCTTTTTCTGTTGGCGCACGGTCAGTTACTATTTTTAAATCATCTGCTGTAATGCAACCCGTGTCTGAGTCTTGAACAAGCAAGCCACCAGCAATGCGTGTAACCATTCGGCGACTTTGTTTCACATCCGGTATACCGCCAGTTGTAAGAACTCGTAGATTCTTTTTCTTCTTAAGAACTTCTAATGCATCGTTCTCAATGGATGGCGCTATGATAACTTCTACAAATTGTTTTGTAATTGCTTCAGCGGTTTCCTTGTTAAGTGGTTGATTAAGTGCGATAATTCCACCAAAGGCACTGATAGGATCACATAAAAGAGCTTTTTTATATGCCTCAAATGTGTTTTTGCCAATGGCAACTCCGCAAGGATTAGAGTGTTTGATAATAGCAACAGCAGGATCTTCAAATTCTGCAATCAACTCAAAAGCAGCATTGGTATCATTTAGATTATTATAGGAAAGTTCTTTGCCTTGAATCTGTGTTGCACTTGCAGCACCGGGACGCACGTATGTATCAACCGTATAAAGAGCCGCACTTTGGTGTGGATTTTCACCGTAACGAAGCGTTTGTTTAAGATTTCCAGAAAAACTAATACGCCGTGGATATCCAAAGCCCTCATCCATTTGTGAGACAAACCAACTGGAAATATTGGAGTCATATGTTGCAGTAAGTGCAAAGGCCGTAACAGCAAGCTTTTTTCTGGTGTTATAGGTAACAGCGCCATCATTATTATCCATATTATCAAGAACATCTTGATAGTCCTGAGGGTCTGTAACAATAGTTACAAAAGCATGATTTTTTGCCGCAGACCGGATCATGGCAGGCCCGCCAATATCAATATTTTCAATGCATTCTTCAAAATCTTTGCCTGCTTGCACAGTGTTAACAAATGGATATAGATTGACAACCAGCATATCAATTTCTTCTATATCATTGTCTTTCATAGCTTTTTTGTGGCTATCATTATCACGGCGTGCAAGTAAACCTCCATGTATTTTTGGGTGTAATGTCTTTACGCGACCATCCATAATCTCCGGGAATCCAGTATGATCTGATACATCTTTGACGGGCAGGCCTTCTTTTTTAAGAAGAGCAGCAGTTCCACCGGTTGATAATATTTCTACACCGCGCTCAATAAGCTGTTTTGCGAAGTCTTCAATACCGTCTTTATTTGAAACGGAAATAACAGCACGTTTAATTTTAATGGCGCGTGGGTCACGAATAATATTTTCACTCATAGCAGAAACTTCTCTTTTTTCTATTTTTTATATAAGTTCAGGTGCTTTTTTAGGACGAAAGAGATCCGGATGCAATAGCTTGTGTTGCTGAATCGCTTTTTTCAAAAATAGGGCTTCCTTCTTTAGCATAAAGTCCACGGCTATCAGGAACAGGTTTAAATTTATCTGTAATGCCTAAAACTGTTTCTGCACCGCCAAGAAATAAGAATCCGTCATTGGCAAGATGTAATGACATGCGGTCAAGGATATCTTGTTTTGTTTCAGTATCAAAATAGATCAGGACATTTCGGCAGAAAATAACATCAAAAGTGCCGAGTGCGTTCATATTATCAAGCAGGTTAAAATATTTATATTGTACTGATTTTCGGATATCTTCGTTAATCTGCCATTTCTCACCAATTTGTGTAAAGTTACTCATCAGCATTTGAATAGGCAATCCGCGCTGTGCCTCGAATTGTGAGTATATTCCTTCACGAGCCTGATCAAGAATTTCATTTGATATATCTGTTGCGAGAATATCTGTTTTCCATCCGGCAAATTTGAAATCAAGCTCTTTTAAAATCATTCTGATTGAGTATGGTTCTTGTCCGCTTGAGGCTGCGGCGCACCATGTAGTCATAGTTTTATTTATTGCTCTGTGTTCTTGCATATATGGCAGTACTACAGTTTTTAGAATATCAAAAGGTTTTGTGTCTCTAAAAAAAGATGTTTCATTTGTAGTCATTGCCTCGACAATATCTATGATTAGAGCCGTATCAGGAATTTTTTGTAAGGCAACAGTCATTTCATTGATTGAAGCATATCCCCATTTTTTTGCAATCGGGCTTAGTCTTGAGTCAAGTAGGTACGATTTATCAGAAGATAAAACCAGACCGGATTTTTTCTTTAGTAGATTTTTATAAATATCAAAGTCAGTAATTTCCATTTTTTATATTTCCATCATATCCAGCCTAAAACGGCCTTTCTTACCCATGTTCCAATATCCTGTACAGGTAAAACATGTGAACATAAACCAGCCTTTGCAACCGCACCGGGCATTCCCCATACAACACTTGTTTCTTCATCTTGTGCGATTAAACGACCGCCTTTCTCAACCAGCATTTTAGCTGCGTTAAGTCCGTCATTTCCCATTCCTGTAAGGATTACGGCTAAAGTTTTATTACCATAAATATTTAAAGCTGATCTTAGCATAGGATCAATAGCAGGTTTACAGAAATTCTCCGGCTTTCCATCATCAATGTGAATGGCAGTTTGCAGCTTATTTTTAACAAGAAGCATATGGAATGAACCGGGAGCAACATATATATGTCCGTTTTCTAAAATCATTCCTTCAGCACCTTCATGTGTAGGTATTCCAGTATGTTGTTCTATATGATCTGCCAGAATTTTTGTGAATGTTGGTGGCATGTGTTGTGTAATTACAATAGGGATATTAAAGTTTTTAAATTCTTTGAGTACATTAAATAAAGCTTGAGGCCCTCCTGTAGAGCTTCCGATTGCAATGAGTTCGGGTTTACCTTTGTAAGAACCGGAATCATTATGCAGAGTAAAGCTTGTATTTTTTAATGGAGCCGGTTTGGTGGGCTGAGTCGTTTCCTCTGTAGTTTTTCGTTGCTCTATAGGAACAAGCCCTTTTATTGTGTTTAGAATTTCTCTTTGAAAGTCTGAACCTTCTCCAACATCTCTTGCAGAACTGGGTTTAACAATGCATTCCACAGCTCCAAGAGTAAGGGCGCGTAGCGTTTCAGATGCTCCTTCATTTGTAAGAGAAGAGAACATAATAATTTTAGACTCCGGACTTACTTCCTGTATTTTAGGCAGCGCTGTTAGTCCGTCCATAACCGGCATTTCAATATCAAGAATGATGATATTAGGTTTGTGTCTTCTAGCTGAAGAAACAGCTAGTTCTCCGTTAGAAACCGAACTAACAATTTTGATATCCGGATCAGAGTCAATAATGCGTGTTAGTGCAGAGCGAATTACAGAGGAATCATCAGCCAACATGACGTGAATTTGGCGTTTTAGTTGATTAGAAGAAGATTCGGTTGAAGGTGTGTCAATAGTCATTAATATACACTTTGTTTTTTATATAAGTTATGAGGGATCAATAAGTCCGACTTGAGCAAATTTGGATTCAATAACTTCGTTATCAAAAGGTTTCATAACGTACTCATTAGCTCCGGAAGCCATAGCATGTTTGATATGTGCGATGTCATTTTCGGTGGTGCAAAAAATAACTTTTGGGTGGTTTCCATTCTCCATAACGCGCAATTTTTCAAGAAATTCTATTCCGCTCATAATTGGCATGTTCCAATCAAGAAGTACTGCATCCGGCATAGCTTTCTGACATTCTTCATATGCTTTTTGTCCATCTTCGGCTTCGATACATTTAAAGTTCAAGTCTTCCACTATCCGTCTTGCAACTTTCCTAACAACTCTACTGTCATCAACAACAAGGCATGATTTCATTATTTTTCTCCATTCATTATCAAACCTAATTGAGTTATCAAATTTAATCGAGTGTTTTATTTAACGAGTGTTTTATTATAATATTTTAGTTTTGAGCTGTATCAAGTAGTTTTGCCACATCCAAGATAATAAGAAGTTCTTCATCTAATTGATATATACCAAGCGATATTTCCTGCCATATGGTATCTAGTGTTATTGGTGTTTTTTCAAAGTCTTTATTTTGTAATGTCATGACATCACCGACACTATCAATAATAAGGCTGTA
>JAGLMC010000055.1 GCA_023140215.1 Alphaproteobacteria bacterium | reverse complement strand
ACATCTATAGCCGTTACAATGCGTCCTCTTAGATTTAATGAACCAGCCACCTCAGGAGGAGCAAGCGGGATTTTTGTAATAGATTGATTTCCCAGAATATCTTGCACTTGAAGAATGGCAATACCAAATCGCTGACCGGCAATAATAATCGTCAGGAAGTCTTTTGATTGTCCTATTTTGCTATCAATATGGTTGGTAGAATGATCTTGTGTGTCTATATTTGTATTGGCATTCATATATTTATCCTAATTGTTTATAGCTGCATTTTCTTGTAAAGAAGTCTGTTCAGCTAGTGTTTGAGATAATGTATCCAGTAATATATTACGGTCAAATTTTGCAACATATTTATTAAATCCGACATCAAGCCCACGGCTTATATCTTGAGGTGTCGCGTGTGATGATAGAGCAACAAGAGGTATGTCTTGCCAGTTACTTCCGGTTTTTATTTTTTCTGCAAATTCAAATCCATCCATATCGGGCATTTCAATATCGCTAACAATGATATCAAATTTAGTGCCTTCTTCACACAATTTAAGTGCTTCTATAGGACTTTCCAGAGATGTTACCTCATATCCTGCAACGCTGAGTAAAGGGGCTAGCATATTGCGGAAAAACGAGCTGTCATCAATAAGAAGGACGCGATGTTTGTTTAGGTCTGTCTTGCCGGTATTATCAGTATTTCCGAATGGTTCATTTCCGTGACTTTTAAACCACTCAGTATCAACTGTACTTAGAAAATAGCCAACATCAACTACGTCAGTAGCTTTTTCGTTAATAATAGCACTGCCAACGAGTCCTTCTTTTTTACTTTCAAGCTGAACATTAATATATTCCTCTGTGATATCAATAATTTCATCAACGACAAGTCCCATTGATTTTCCTTTATCAGTAAATACTAATATCGGACGCACTCCATCTTTACCAATTTTTGTTGAGGATGAAAATGGAATTAGCGGCATAAGCTGTCCTCGATATTGAACCATCATTTGCCCACTGGAATGTTCAATATTGGAAAGGTCTATATTTTCCAAACGTGCTACAAGAGAAAGAGGAACGGCCTTAGGTGACGCATTATTAGCATTAAAGAGAAGAAGTGAAGTTTTTTGTTGTATAGATGAAATGGCGTTAGTATTTTGAGCAAATGCATCCTTGTCATCGGCTGTCTCTATTTCTCCTGTAGCTTTTGCAATACCATTAGGATCAATAATCATAATTACACTGCCATCGCCAAGAATAGTATTTCCAGAGAATATTTCTATATTACGTAAGATAGAGGCTACAGGTTTTACAACAATTTCCTCAGTATCAAAAACACGATCAACAATAATGCCAAAACTATATGTGCCGACTTGTGTTACTACAATGTAGCGACTTTCTATTTCTAAAGTTTCTGTTTCGGTTTTTTTCTGTTTTGTTATTTCTTCAGTATTATCAATATTTTCGGTGCCATTATGATTTTTATTATTAGTAAGCTTAAGTAATTCAGAAAGCGATACAAGTGGAAGTAAACGATCACGCAGACGGAAAACAGGAGTATTCTTAATCATTTCAATTCTATTTTCACTATTGCTTGATATCATGACAAGTTCATGTACGGAAATTTGAGGAATAGCAAATCTCTCACCGGATGACTCAACAATTAAAGCAGAGACAATAGCTAGTGTCAGAGGGATTTTTATAGAAAATGTAGAACCTTTCCCTTCTTTGGAAGTAAGAGAAATAGAGCCTCCTATTTTTTCAACATTTGTACGAACGACATCCATACCAACACCGCGTCCAGATACGGCAGTTACTTTTTCTGCTGTTGAAAGTCCTGCATTAAAGATATATTGATGTATTTGCTGATCAGACATGGCATTAAGTTCTTCTAATGTAGCCAGACCATTTTCCAGAATTTTTGCCTTGATTTTATCTAGAGGAAGTCCCTTACCATCATCAGATATTTTAATGATTATGTGTCCGCCTTCATGATAGGCTTTCAGGGAGATTGTTCCAGTTTCCGGCTTACCGGCAGTTATTCTTTCTTCGGGAACTTCAATTCCGTGATCTCCTGAATTTCGAACCATATGCGTAAGTGGATCTTTAATAAGCTCAAGCACCTGACGGTCAAGTTCAGTGTCTTGTCCGATCATTTCAAGATTAATTTTTTTACCAAGCTCAAGACTTATATCACGAATAATTCTTGGTAGTTTTGTCCATGCATTTCCAATTGGCTGCATGCGTGTTTTCATTACGCCTTCTTGTAATTCTGACACGACATGGTTTAAATGTTGAAGAGGGACTGTAAATTCACTTTCTGTTTGTGTGCGTAAAAGTTGCAATAGCTGGTTGCGTGTTAGAACCATTTCACCAACCATTGTCATGAGATCTTCAAGAACATCAACACTAACGCGCAGTGTTTTAGCTGTTGTTGTAGGAACTGTTTTTTTAGTTTTTGTTGTGTCGTCTTCTGTTTCTTTTTTCTTTTTTTCTTCTTTTGTTATATTTTCCGGTCCGGGAGCTGCAGCAAATGCTGCTTCCAGCTCTGCTTCGCTTACCATACCAACAGGTAATTCTTCTTCTGGTTTTTCTTCCGGTTCTTCAATTTTTGGAGCGGGAATTTTTTCTTCAGTATTTGTATTTATTCCTTCATAGACAGCATCTAATTTTTTGATGATTTCGCTGTCATCGCCATCCGGTTCTGAGCCGGTTTCACCTATAGTTCCAACGATAAATTTAATAGCATCTATTGATTCAAAAATAAGTGTTACATATTCTGGAGTAACATCAAGGGCACCATCACGAAAACGTCCTAGAACATTTTCAGCATGATGTGCAATTTTTTCAAGTCTTGGCAATCCAATAAAGCCACAAGTCCCCTTGATTGTATGCACTAATCTAAAAATTTTGGAAAGAAGATCGGTGTCATTTGGGCTCTGTTCAAGATTAACAAGATCCAAATCGAGTTCTTCTAGACTTTCATTTGTTTCTTCAAGAAACTCACCAATTAGTTCATCCATGTATCTGCGCCTCTAACCAAGTTATGTTATATTGATAATTTTACGCAGTGACTCGTTGTTTACGAGTATAAAGGATGCCTTAATAAAATTAAGGATGTGTTACCACTTATTAGATTATATACAACTTTATAGTTAGAAAGAATGATTAATCTACAAATTCATATGTTGCAGGCAAAAAAACCTACACATGTGTTCAGTAAAAATCTTTTTTGATCAATTGATTTATATATTTGGTTAATATTTAATGAATCTACACTATTATGAAGAAGGAAGATTTAATGAAAGGATAATGAGGTCAACTCCGGTTTTTTTGATTGAAAGTGTATAGCCATAGTTTTTTGCAATTAGACCGCATATATATGAGTGCATATGTTTAGGTTCGAGATTATCCGGAGAGGTGTTTAGATTAAGAGCATCTTCCATACCATCGCGCAATCCGGCATCTTTTCCTTCTGCATGGATAAGTGTTTGTTGTTTCTCCCCGGATTTAACGCTTATAGTTCCTCCTTTGGGTAGAGCTTCCATAGCCAGAAGCAGAGCGCAAATCAGTAGTTTACAATAAGCCTTAGGGCGTTCTGTATATCCAAGCTCTCCATGTGGATCCCAATTTTGCACAATTTTTTTATCTGTGCTGATGAGTGCTTCAATAAAATTATAAACATCTTTAGGTTTTATGCCGTCATCCAATCCTCCAGCGCCATAAGCCATGCGATAGGCTTGAAGTTTTGCTGATGCTTGTGAAGCGCTAAAGCCGATAAGTTCAAATACTTCTTCACTGGATTCTGCTCCCATTTCTTCTACAAACTCCATGCCGTTATTAACAGCACCAATAGGGCTTATCAGGTCATGGCATATCTTTGATGTGAGAAGTTCCATGATACTAAAGTCAATTTTTATGCTCAAAACATTCCCTCCTTAATTTGCGTAATTTTGAATGATTTTTTGTACGCTGTCACTTATTTCTTTATCGCATAGGCTAAAGGCGATATTAGCCTCGATGAATCCTGTTCGACCACCACAATCAAAATGATTACCATTAAAGCGCAGTCCGTGAAATGGCTGAGTTCCAATAAGCTTTGCCATAGCATCGGTAAGCTGAATCTCTCCACCTGCGCCTGTTTCAAAGTTTGATAAGTGCTTAAAAACATCAGGTTGTAAAATATAGCGACCAATAATAGATAATGTTGATGGAGCTATGTCAGGTTCTGGTTTTTCAACAAGTCCTTTTATTTTAACGCAGCTTCCATCGTCACTTTCTATATCCAAAATGCCGTATTTTTTTGTATCTTCTTTTGGGACATCACGAACAGCAATAACATTACCGCCTTGTTCATTATAAAGATTAACCATTTGCGTAAGGCAGCCTTGTTCTGCCAGCACAAGATCATCAGGTAAAAGGACAGCAAAAGGCTCATTACCTATAAGTTTTGCTGCGCACCAGATTGCATGACCAAGGCCAAGAGGTTTGGGCTGTCGTGTTAAAAATAATTTACCGGCTGGAATTTCAGAATCTCGAACCTTTGCCAGCATATCATTTTTACCACGGCTTTGTAGAGTTGCTTCAAGTTCCGGTTGGAAATCAAAATGCTCTTCAAGCATTTCTTTGTGCCGTCCTGTTACAAAAAAAAATTCTTCAATACCGGCCTCGCGTGCTTCTTCAAAGACATGCTGAATCAGTGGGCGATCGTTAATTGGCAGCATTTCTTTGGGCATGGCTTTTGTTGCCGGTAAAAAACGTGTACCTAGTCCGGCAACAGGAAAGATAGCTTTGCGAATTGGTTTTTTATAAGAAGGGGAGTTAGGGGACATATGAGTATATATAGTTGTTAAAAATTCCAGATGATCCTAGCTATAGAGTGTGAGTTTTGCAAGGCTGGGAATTTTTTACCGTTTTTTTAATAAAGTATCCTTTGCTTGATTTAGCTTGGCTGCCATCCAGTCAGAGCCTTCATTATCAGGATGAACTTTTTGCATGAGCTTTTTATATGCATTTTTGATTTCGTTTTCGTCAGCATCATCTTTCAGACCAAGGACTTCAAGTGCATTCGATCTGGTCATTTCTTTGTGACTCTCATGAGAAGTGGAAGAGGCTGTGTGTTTTTTCATTTTCCACAATGTAGAAGCAAGAGGAATAAGCCCGCCTGAAAGAGCAAGCGCAGCAGGTAGACGGCCGGTTATAGCCATAGCAAATATTGCAATGCCAAGAATAAAGGCAAGAGCGCTTAATATAAAAGCTTTGATCTGTTGTACAGAGGCATTCAGAAAAAACCTGTATAGCGCGTACAAACCAATTAGTAATCCAATGACAAGAATAAGATAAGGCATTACATTATTATCCAGATATTATTGATAATGATATTTCAGAGGTAATCATGACAAATCAGAGTGCAACATACAAAGATAAACTGCAAGATTTGCGCAATGTGATGGATGAGCAGGGAGTGGATGGGGTTATTGTTCCCCGTGCTGATGAATATCAGGGTGAGTTTTTGGCTGCTTATTCGCAGCGTTTGCCGTGGCTCACCGGATTTACCGGTTCAGGAGGTGTGGCTGTAATATTGCGTGATAAGGCTGTGGTTTTGACAGACGGGCGTTATATAATTCAGGTTAAACAACAAGTTGATGGAGATATGTATGATACAGGTGATATTACGCAAGTATCTGTAGGGGCTTGGCTTGCTGAGCATTGCAGTAATGGTGATGTTATTGCTTGTGATCCGTGGCTTCATACTCCTGAGCAGATTGATAAAATTGAAAAAGTGCTTGAAGATATTAAGGATAAAGATATCCATATAGTAGCAAAAAGCAACTTTATTGATAAAATCTGGAAAGATCAACCGGATAAGCCGGATAGTATTGTTGAGATTTTTCCTGAATTTATCGCAGGTAGTTCTTCGGTGGATAAGCGTGCGGTAATTGTAAAGCAGCTCAAAGAAAAGAGTATTTATGCTGTTATTTTAACGTTGCCGGATTCAATAGCATGGATGCTTAATATTCGTGGAAATGATGTTCCATGTATTCCGCTTATTTTATCTTATGCAACGATAGACAGTAATGGGAATGTTCAGTTATTCATTGATGAGGCTCGTATTTCAAAGGATGTGCTGGAGCATATGGGAGATGATGTAGAGATTATAGCTCCTTGTAAGATTGAAGAACATATTGAAATTCTGGTAAGAAATGCACAAGTCGCAGGGCAGGCTATAGGCGTTGATTATACGAGTGCGCCATTGTGGTTTAAGGAATGTTTAAAGAGTGCAGGCGCACAAGTTACAGATTTAAAAGATCCTTGTATCTTGCCTAAATCGTTAAAGAGTGAATCCGAGCAAGTTGCCATTAGGCAGGCGCATATAATGGATGGTGTGGCGTTGGTGAAGTTTTTGTATTGGCTGGATATGCAAGCTTTAAAAGGTGTATTAACGGAATTGGATATTGCTGAAAAGCTGGAGGAATTTCGCACGCAATGTGAAGATTATCGTGGAGCAAGCTTTCCTGTGATTGCCGGATTTGGAGTTAATGCTGCAATCGTACATTATAGGGCAACAAAAGAGTCATATGCTACATTGTTGCCTTCTGGACTGCTTTTAGTTGATAGTGGTGGGCAATATTTATCCAGAGACTTAACCAAAGTGTTAGGAGGTACAACCGATATAACGCGCACGATTGTTATTGGAAGTATTACAGATGAAGCTCGTGATAATTTTACTCGTGTTCTTAAAGGTCATATTGCTGTGGCAAGTGCGATAGTACCAAAAGGTACATTGGGCGTTGATATAGATGCGTTGGCAAGAGCGCCATTGCAAGAGGCAGGGCTGGATTATGCACATGGAACAGGACATGGGGTTGGTGTTTATTTGGCAGTGCATGAGCCGGGAGCAAACTTTTCACCAAAGGGTAAGGAAGAGGTGCGCGCAAATATGCTCATTTCTAATGAACCGGGATATTATAAGGAGGGAGAGTATGGCATTAGAATTGAAAATCTGGTGTTGGTAAAAGAGGTTGGTAGTGGTCAGCTTTGTTTTGAAACAGTAAGTTTAGCTCCTATTGACCGGCGTGCAATTAATAAAGTTATGATGACAACGAAAGAAATAGAATGGCTTGATCGTTATCATAAAATGGTTTGGGAAAAGCTTTCTTGTTTGCTGGATGAAGATACAAAAATATGGCTGCGAGAACAAACAAGATCATTGTGATTCTTTTATTTTCTTTATGGGATCACGTACAGCATTTTCTAAACGAACCATTGCATCAGTCATAAATTCTATCATATCCCCCCATTGTTCATTTTTAAATATATTACCAGATTGCTCTGCTTTTATTCTGCAAGCTCGCTTTCCATCTAATTTTTCCCAAATAAGATCACCACCAAAAGATTCTTCTATTTTTTCTTTTTGTTCAAACAGGCGGTTAAATATAAATTCATTTTCAGTTACTTTTCCACGACCTATATAAAGACTTGCAGAGCCATAAGATCTCGTTGCATCAAAGCTAAATAATACCCCGCTAATATCTGAACTTTTATTAATCCAACTATTTTTTCCAGCAGAAATGTTTTTAAATAAAGATGATTCTTTATTCATCTCAGAAAGAAGCTTTCCCCAAAATTTACGACGAACAATATGCCTGTTTTTCTCTTGTGTAACACCAATAATCTCATCTTGAGCCTTATCAGCAAGCCCCATCATAAACTCTTCTGTATCTTTAGTCGGGATAATTTGATCAACACTAAGGAATAATTCTTCACCCATAGAATAAGGGGTAACCTTAAAGCACTGCACACGTAATTTAAAATTCAATAGCCATAAAACAGTTGATGTCACTTCTTTTCTAAAGTTTGCCGCTATAAGAATCACACGCTGCGTCACGCCCTTATTAAGAATAATTTCTTCATAATCAATGCCATCAAAAAAATCTATTAAGTTTTCTTCTGCTTTTTCTCCATTAGCTGACTTATCAAGGAAATCCTGATATATTTTTCTTATATTGTCCTTAGAAAATCCGGAACAATATGATGCATACTTTAAAGCCTGCCAAGTAACATCACGACCTGTATCATCAAGTTTGTTCTCAATAATAACCAAAGAACCTTGCTTATCTAAAGCGAGCAAATCAAGCCTTTCTTGAGTATCATTAAAATCTGAAAACTCTTTTTGAATAATCAACAATTCCTCACCTAGACAAGATGGAAGCTTGGCTATCCATTCTTGTAAATGTTCACGCTCTCTAAAGCCAAGTTCAGTAAAACTTTTTGTTTGTAGAGACGTTATTTGATTATTAACTGAATTAATTTTAAACATTTTTACCATCTAAATTTTCTGAAGAAAGTAAAAATATATTACCAGATTTGCTAGCCCAAAGATTGCCAATGTTTACCTTTTCTTTTGTATCATCGTTAGTGATTAAATGTCCGCTCTTATATTCAACAACAAGTAACCTGCCATCTTTAAGCTTAGTTATAAAATCAGGGTAGAATTTATATGAATCCCACATTACTTTAAATTATAGAAAAACTCTATGAGTAATTAAACTTAGGGGCTGTACCAGTTAACTAATTTTAGTTAACTGGTACAGCCCATTTATTTTTATCCATGCAACAAGATCGTCTGTGTAATTTGGTGGATATTTGCCTATAGATTAGGACTATTGTGATGATTTCATTTGTTGTGCTTGTTTTTCTTTTTCAAGAGCGTCTTTTAGTTCTGCGCTTATTTTTTTATGGCTTTTTCCAGCCTTTTCAGGATGAAAGTTTGTGATTTCAATTAGGTTTTTTGTAAAAGCAGAATCAATCAGTTTTTTGGAACTCATAATTTCATGTACAATCATATGTGTTCCTCTGGTTTCCGCGTAGAGCTTAACTCTGTTTACATATGGAGCGTTTTTTAATGGCTGTATACCATAATTCGCATTGACCGTTGTAGTTCCATCTGGCTGTTTTTGTATGTTAAGTTCTACTGAATTAGAAGATCTTCCGTGAGCTTTAAGATGACGTTTGTTGATGAGTGTTTGAATATGTTTAGGCTTAATTTTTATATCAGCTTTATATCCATATATACGGTAATAAAGCTTTTGTTGTCTAATTGGGTCTGTGAATGTATAGCTAATTCTTTCTGTGCTATTTCCGTTTTCTATAAGCGGTTTTTCTATTGTGAAGGCACTTTTTTCAGGCGGAAAATATGTAGTAAAAATGCCAAGTGGAGATATGTATTGTTTCCATTCATCTTCATACATTCCATTGATACTGGCTATTCCGTTCCCTGGAATCATGCTTTTGAAAAAGGCTTTTGCTTTAATGTTGTACATACTGCCGTCAGGGCCGGTTAAAACCTGCTGATATTTTGTAACGCCTTTGGTGGTAATGCGTACTCGCATACCTTGCAGGCCAAGCTCAGGGTCATTATAGGTCATATGAAGCTCACCGGAAGAAGTATTCTCAATTTTTGGCTCAGTTCTTTTTTTAACTATTCCTCCCATGCTATCATATAGCGCAATATATCTATCAATATCCTGATTGATGAGTTTTTTCATTTCACTTTTATAAAAGGGCATACCAAAACTTTGGTCAATTATAACGCTATAGTTTTTAACTACATTTTTAAATGGGCGCTGGTCTATGGATGCAAATAAGCTTTCATTGTGAATGACAGCGGTGGGGCTAATTCGCAGTGAATCAACCGTGGTATTGTATTCTTTTGGAATGCGAACTTCATATGCTCCGGATTTGGAGTGAAATAATATCCACCTGTCATCTTGTTGCTTAAAGGCATGTGCTGCCTGAAAGATTAAGAAAATAAGGCATATAAGAATTCCAGTAGTAAAGGTTGTTTTTTTTATGGTGAGCATCATAGCTTAATAATTGTTCATTTTTTATATGTATAACATCCTATCATACAAACGTAGAGAATATAACAAAACCGCTAGAGCATAATATCTTGCGGTTTTATTAAATAGATAAACGAATAAATGAATTTTAGAAAGATCCTAAAACCCGTCACGATCGCGTCTTTTACGATCCATTTTACGAGAACGGCGAATAGATTCAGCCTCTTCACGCACTTTGCGTTCGGAAGGTTTCTCGTAATGGCGACGTAGTTTCATCTCACGGAAAATGCCTTCACGTTGCATTTTCTTTTTTAGAATTTTGAGAGCTTGTTCTATGTTGTTATCGCGTACGTTAACACTGACCACAGTGCATCACTCCTTTCAAGAGTATGTAAATGTTTAAAAAGCTTGTATTTCCTAACATCTTTCACAGTGAATGCAAGTAAAAAATAATGATATTAAGTTATTTAAAGCTGTATCGCTGATTTATGTATAATATTATGCCTCAAGCGCGAGTGGTGGTGGCTTATTTTCATTGTGTTGTTTTAGCTTAGCGTTTTTGTGTAACAAAACAGCATGATGTAAAATTAGATCCTCAATCTCTTCTTTAGTTTCTTTAATTTTGCTCTGAATTTTAGTTTGTTCTTTTTTAAGACATCCATTTTCCATTTCGAGATCTTTGTTTTCATCTTTAGCTTTTTTTAAGATTTTTTTAATATCTGTATTTATTTCAGCAAGGTCATTGATTTTTCTTTCAATAATTTCATAAGAATCTTCACGCTCAAGAGATGGTATTTTGGTAGGGATTTTGTATGTTGAAATTACAGATCGTGTGTTTTCCAGAGTTTTTAGTATTTCTTTTCTTGTTTCTGATTCCGATGGTGGGTTGAATTTATCATTGGCGATATCTCGTAAAATATTTTGTCCGTTAAAGTTTTCTTCTGACGCTATTTTACCTGTTTCCTTTAAATGTTCCAGTTTTTCTATTTCAGAGATAAGAAGGTTAAGGCTACCTTGATGCGCAAAGAGATCGTCATGGTAAAGGAATCGCCATTCAAGGCTTTCTTTAACCTGCTCCAGAAGATATTTATGATCAGATTCTATATCTTTTTTTGTATCTTGAGCCTGTTGCATGCTGAGCTAT
>JAGLMC010000054.1 GCA_023140215.1 Alphaproteobacteria bacterium | reverse complement strand
CACCGCTTTATACAAATCTTTTAAATCAGGCAAAAGATCGTGGAAATCCTATAGTAACCGGTATTGGTATGCTTATTCATCAGGCACGTCCGGCTTTTAAATCTTGGTTTGGATATTTGCCTGAGGTAACTAAAGAACTGCAAGATTTGGTGTAAAAAATGATTATTTTAGGATTAACAGGCTCTATTGGTATGGGCAAAACAGTAACAGCTAATATGCTTGAAATATTAGGCGTGTCTGTTCATGATTCTGATGAAGAGGTACATAATCTTTTAGCAGAAGGAGAAAAAGGTAATATTGCGCTTAGGGCAGCTTTTCCCTATTTTTCTTATCCCAAAATTTATGGTAAGAAAATAAATTCAGGAATACGACCAATTAATAAACAAGAATTGGGAAAAATTATATTCGAAGACGATATAGAGCGTGAGAAATTGGAAGCTATTTTACATCCACTTGTTTATGAAGCACAAATAAAATTTATAAAAAAACATAAAATACAAAATACAAAAATTATTGCACTTGATATTCCGTTATTTTTTGAAACAGGAAATAAGAATTGTGTTGATTATATTATAACAGTAAGTGCGCCAGATTTTGTACAAACAGCACGAGTGTTAGATAGGGCTGAAATGACATATGATAAATTTACATTAATTTTAAAACAACAGATGCCAAATAGGGAAAAATGCGCTCGTTCTGATTTTATAATTCACACCGGACTTGGTAGAGCGTATACTATGAAACAACTTAAAGAAATTTTAAATCAAATAAAAATAAAGAAATTAAAGGACGTTATATGAGTAAAAATGTTGTTATTCTTAAACATACACATAATTTAGGAGCATGTCATCTCGGTCAGATTCTAGAAAATAATGGTTTTAATGTAAATTCTTTAGGTGTTCCTATTATGGATATTGATACCTTTGATTCTTTAGAACCAGATCTTTTATTGATAATGGGGGCTCCTGTCGGTATTTATCAAGCTGATGATTTTCCTTTTATTCATAAAGAGAGGTCCTTTATTAAAGCGCGCATTGATAAGAATAAACCAACATTAGGAATATGTTTTGGAGCACAAATTATTGCCAGCGCATTAGGTGCAAAAGTGTATTTAGGAGATAAGGGTCGTGAAATAGGATGGCATCGCTTGACCTTAACTGGAGAAGGAAAAAAACATTCAGTACGCCATTTGGATGGATCTAAAACAAATATGTTTCATTGGCACGGCGATACATTTGATCTACCGGACGGAGCTACATTGCTTGCATCTTCTGATCGATATAGACAAGCTTTTAGCTATGGTAAAAATATATTGGGTTTTCAGTGTCATACAGAAATTGGAGATATTCGTTTGCAAGAATGGTATGTTGCTAATGTTAGTGATATTACTGGATCTAATCCAATTGTTCCGATTAAAGAGTTGCGAAAACAAAGTGGAGAATATGTTGAGCAGCTTAATATACAAACAGAAAAATTTCTTGTTGAATGGCTGGAAAGCGTAGGCTTACTTTGACTCGTGAGATTGTGCTCGATACAGAAACAACAGGTATGAATCCAGATGATGGAGATCGTATTATTGAAATTGGTTGTGTAGAATTGGAAAATCATGTTCCTACAGGAAAATATTTACAACTTTATATTAATCCTGAGCGTAAAATTCCAGCAGAAGCAACAACTATTCACGGTATTACAGATGAATTTATAGTAGATAAACCTATTTTTTCTCAGGTTTATTCAGAATTCATCACTTTTATTACCGGCGCGCGACTTGTTATTCATAATGCTGAATTTGATATAAAGTTTATTAATTGGGAATTACAAAATGTTGGACATCCGCTTGTGCCTTGGAATAGTGTAACGGATACATTAATGATGGCACGAAAGAAATTTCCGGGATCTCCAGCTAATCTTGATGCATTATGCCGGCGTTTTAATATTGATAATACAGAACGTACATATCATGGTGCGCTTTTAGACTCTGAGCTTCTCGCAGAGGTTTATTTAGAGCTTTTGGGTGGACGACAACACGGTCTTATTCTTGCAAATAGCGATAATAAAACAAATTCGGTAAATAATATAAAAGCTATAAATAATAAAAAACGTACATATAAAGAGCCTCGTCCATATAGTGCAAATACAAAAGAACTTACAGAACATAAAAAATTATTAGAAAAACTTAATAATCCACTATGGAATAAAGTTGTTTAATTTTTAGTTTCTTTTTTTGATTCTTTAATTTCTTTTGCAAAACGCTGCATATAAAGAGCATGAAAATCAACAGGATTTAATAAAAGTGGAGGAAAACCACCTTGCATTGTCATGCTACTTAGAATTTGTCGTGCAAATGGAAAGGCTATACGCGGAACTTCAATAAGAAGTAATGGATGATGATTATCTTCAGGTATATTCTCTCCAACAGAAACAGCCATACCATATTGAAGTTCTGCAATAAAAACAGTGTCTTCTTTACGTTTAGCTTCGGCTTTAATATTTAATAGAACTTCATAAAAATGTTTAAAATCTGTATTTGTAACCTGACGTACATCCATACCGATATTAATACTCATTTCCGGCATTGATTGACCCGGACGTAAAGCTGCCAGTGCGTGAGGATTCTCGAAAGAAGCATCTCGGATATATTGAGTATGAATAATAAATGGAGCAGTAGCATTTACATTTTGTTCTACATCACTCATTGATACAGCCTCTTCTGTTTTGGCTGCACCATTATTATTTTTATTATCTTGTTTTTCTTTGTTCATAAGTTTTCTTTCATTCGGGTTAGTATTTCTAATTATCCAGTAATTTTTATAAAGCCTCAAGATTAATTGTAATCATCATCCTTATCTTTATCTAAAGTCTCACATTCTCCTTCTATGATATCAATACTATGAGAATTATAAGAAGAATCGTTATTAAATTCTTTTGAATTAACAGCCCAATTTGTATGATTTTTGATAAGAGAACGTAAAATATTTCGCACAAAAGGAATAAGTAGTAAAAATCCAATTGCATCAGTTATAAATCCCGGTGTAATTAAAGTTGCTCCAGCAGCTACTAAACAAAATCCGTCAAAAAGTTCTGATAAAGGCATTTGTCCTTGTTGTATTGCTTTGTGTATTGCTGTAATTGTTTGTAGACCTTGATAGCGAACAATATTTCCACCAAGTATAGCGGTAAGAAAGGCTAATACAAAAGTTGTAAACCAGCCTATATAATTACCAACATTGGCAAAAACTATTAATTCAATAATAGGTATAGTAATAAATAATATAAAAAATGTCATTTTTAAGCTTTTATTCTTTGTATGGCGGAATATGGTAGAATATAAAGGTAAAGTCAAAACATTAAGGAAGTTAAGAACGTGCCACCAGATTTAATAGTTTATGCTTTAGTTGCTGCCGGGCTTGTATTTTGGTTGCGTAATGTTCTTGGAACGCGCCACGGTGATGAGCGAGAGCGTCATAGTTCTTATATGCAACAGAAAAATTCAGTTGGTAAAACTATAAAAGAGACATTGATTGTAGAGAATCATGATTCTACATCAAAAGATTTAATTACAGAACTTTTTAAAAATGCAAAAGATGCAATGTTTATCAAAGATAAAACAGTAGTAGATAGTTTGTTTAATATAGCTGATATAGATAAAAGTTTTAATGTTGTACATTTTTTGGAAGGAGCGCAGGACGCTTTTGTTATTATTGTTGAGTCTTTTGCTGTTGGTGATTGTGAAACATTAAAAGAGCTTTTAGATAAATCGGTTTATGAAGCTTTTGAAGCTGTAATTTCTGAACGCATTGAAAAAAAAGAAAGTCATAAATCTGAAATTCATGCAATTAAAAAGGCTGAAATTATAGAAGCAAGTGTTAAAGATAAAATGGCATATATTACCGTGAGTTTTATAGCAGAAGAAACAAGTGTTACTAAAGATAAGGATGGTAAAATTTTATCCGGTCATCCAGATAAAGTTACAGAAATGCGAGATATATGGGTTTTTGGCCATGAGATTAAATCTCGTGATCCACGCTGGTTTCTTTATGAAACGCGCGGTGATTTTGATGATGATAATGAAATTATTCCCAATACCAATACAGATTAAGTATTTATAATTATATCCATATGCGCATTTTTCTTTTTTCATTTCTTTTATTATTCTCGGCATGCACAAGCACGCCGGATAAAGATGAATCTTTAATATTAAAGCCTGTGTCTTATGAGGAGTTACCGGGCTGGAATAAAGATAATTTTAAAACCGTACTACCGGCTTTGCAACGCTCTTGTGAGCGCATTATAAAACGAGATACGGTTCAAGCATTTGGATCTTTAGAGCAAGCAGGCACATATAAGGATTGGCAGCCAATATGTTATGAGCTTCTTTCAATAACGGATATGTTAAAATTACGTCCATTTATTGAAGAATATTTCCAGCCCTATAAGGTATATGCAGGAACAAAAGAAGAAGGACTTTTTACTGGATATTATGAAGCTTCTTTGAAAGGCGCACGTACAAAATATGGAGCATATCGTTATCCGATTCATGCGCGTCCGGATGATTTGGTTATGGTAGCACTTGGAGATTTTCGAGATGAGCTGAAAGGTCAAAGAATCGCCGGACGGGTGATTAATGGTAAGCTTAAACCTTATGAAGATCGCGCTGATATTGTATCAGGTAATTGGCCGCATAATGATAAAGCTTTGCTTTGGATTGATAATCCTGTTGATGCCTTTTTTGTACAAATTCAAGGCTCTGGCGTGATTGAGGTGGAGGAAACCAACGCTCAAAAAAGCCTTATGCGTATAGGATATGCTGGTCAAAATGGACATATTTATTATGCTATTGGACGTGAGCTTGTAAAACGTGGATATCTTACTAAAGATAATGTTTCAATGCAGTCTATACGAGAATGGCTTGAACAAAATCCAGATGAAGCTGATGAAATTATGAACACTAACCGTTCTTATGTTTTCTTTGAAGAATCTGAGAAAGATGGAGCTGTTGGCGGTGAAGGTGTAGTTTTAACGGCTGGACGTTCACTTGCTGTTGATCATTTAAAAATTCCATATGGTACGCCTCTTTGGGTAGATATTAACCCACCACTTGAGGGTGAGCAAGGCTTACAGCGTTTAATGGTGGCACAAGATACCGGTGGAGCTATTCGTGGAGCTGTGCGCGGTGATGTTTATTGGGGTCATGGTGAGCGCGCAGAATATCTGGCAGGACATATGAAATCTAAAGGACGTTATTGGTTATTATTACCGCGATTTATAGAGAAAATAATTGATTAAAAAATAGATTTTTTTAATTTACAAATTACTTAAACTATCGGGGAGTGGTGTTGGTAAAGTTAAATCAGGTGGATATTGAAGAATAATAGGTATAGTTTTATTAAAGCGGTTAACTTTTTCAGGATCTACTTCTCTGCGTCGGACTGTAACTTTATCAAGAATGAAGCCAAGTTTTTCATCTGGTTTATAATAACATTGAATAGGTTCCATTCGATATTCACCAAAAGAATCGGTCTGTGTATACCAAATACGTACAAATGTTCCTATTTCTTCAACAGTGTTAATGCGTAAAGTATTTGGATATCGGACATTTAATTCTAGAAAAACTTTACAGATTCCAAATGCCATAGTTCCTTTGTATGGAACAAAAAGAAAATATATACCATAAATAAGGAATAATATACCAACACTAATTATTCCTATTTTTATTTGTTTTTTACGAATCTGCCCCTTTTTTTTCTGAACATTACTTTGTGAAATAGTAAGATCTATTTCTTCGCTGGGCGAGAGAGCTTTTTCAAGTTTGATATCTATTTTTTTAATAGAATTAGACTTTTTATCTATTGGCGTATCGTTCATTATTGATACCTATGTTAAATTTTTAATACGAGCGCCGGCTTCTTTTTGCAGAGATTTTTTACTGCTATTAATTATTTCATCAACAATTTCATTAATGACAGCACTAATCATGGCATTTCTGGAATCGCCACTTTCACTTTTCGCCAAAACGCGACGACGTATTTCATTGCGCGCACTTCCCCCCGGGAATGTACTGGCTAGCATTTGTCTGCTTCGTCCGGCTCCAAGTGCTGTATATAATTTATTTCGAATTGCTACATCTTCTGCTGAAGTTGAAAGTGCCCATAATTCAATAGGTCCTAAAGTATTATAAATGTGTTGTTCATAACGGCCATCTGTTGTGCCAAGAACAAGTAAACAAGGGGCTCCGATTGATTTGGGCCCTGTTAATTTATGTCGGATAACTTCTCTTGCTGTTTGACTTAATCCAAAGCGTTCTTGAACATCATCAACAGCCTTGTCTGAAATTGCTGTTCCTAAAACCCATACTCCTGTTGCAAGATCAACCATATCTTTACTAAAATCATCAAGTAATTGAGAAGATAAAATAATTTGCACACCACGTTTTCGACCTTCACGGACATCACGGATAACTTGTGCTTGTACAGAATGTGATTTAGTAGTTCTGTGAAATTCGTCATAGCAGAGGCGTTTAGGACTCTCAGAAATTTCTTCAAGGCGCAATTCATGATAAGGGCGATATTTTTCAGGTATATTTTGCAATGTATCTTTTGACATCCACCAGCTTCTAACCAGAGCATGACGAGCCAGCATATACATAATGGATGTTTGCCTATCTGCGGATTCATCTCCTTGTGGTGCTACATCCATTAAATCAAGAGAACAAATACGTGCATCTGCAATATCAAATTGTGTTACAGAAGACAAAATAGGATATTCACGAATAGATGATGTAACCATGCGTTCGAAAGCATTGATTACACTTTCTGTACTAAAACCAACAGATGTTTCTTCTAAAAGTGAACGAATCTGAGGTTTGCGTGAAGCTGTAATTGTATCACTTAATGTTGGAGAAGCGTGACGTTGTGCCAGATTAGCAATGTGATGTTGCTCAATATCAAACATTTTATCAACAACATCCCACCAATACGGATCAGTGGGTAAATGAATATTATGTTTTTGAAGAGCTTCATCAACCTCTGCTTCTAAACGTGGAAGATAAGGTCTTGCTTCAGCATTAGCGGCTTTATCATCGCGCCATCTATACATTTCATCAATGACAAGTCCGACAAGTTGTTGCATACCGTCATAAGGTTTGTCATAGCCCGCCGGTGTACAAAGTAATGTTAAAAGTTCAATTAAATAACTACGTTCATCTGGAAGGGGATAGCGACATCCAAGCTGTGTATCAAAAGGATTAATTGCATATTGATGTGACATTTGAAGGCGGTAATAAGCAGCTTCATGCTGTCTGTTTAAAGGTAATGCTTCTTTGATAAGAGAGATAAGTCCGGAAGATGATGGGCCAATATCAACTACTGCAACAAAAGGAAGTTTATCAAGCCCTGGTGAAAGACATGTTCCAAGGTTTAAAGTATTTAGAAGAACAGATTTACCTGCACCGGGTTGTGCAAAAATTAAATCAAACCATGTTGTTGTCAGATTTGTACCTGTTTGATAGGGCCAAACTTTCCCATCTGGTGTTCTAAAAAGCATAGCACCGTTTTTAAATGGGCTTGATGGTCTTTGCCAAGGTAGAAGTTTAAAAATTTCTGTCATGGGAGCAATGCCGGTTACGGCAGTTCCACTGCAATGAATTCCCATAGCAGAAGACATAATACAATCAAGAGGATCACCGGAAAATTCACTAACCTGACAATATCCCCAGCTCTCTAGTGCTTGTAAAAGAATAGAAAGCCTGTCCATGATTGTACTTTTTTCCTCAATTTTGCACCAAGTAGCAAAAGAAATACGCATACGTACGACAGGCTCATTTAGTGATATAGCTTGTAGTCCTTCAAGGGAGTATTTGATTTGTTTGTTTGCTGCGTTTGTTGGCCCCATAATTGTAGTTAAAAAGGTTCTGAGTTGCGTTGCGTAAACGCCACCTCCTTCAATTAGGAAGGAAACCCGAAATGGAATATCTGCATCAACCAGTCGGTTTAAAAGAACAGGAAACGGCATTGCTTCAAGTGGGCCTAATGTCATATCAGCTCCAGCCCAAAGCATATTACCTATCCTGACGATAGAGCGTCCAAGTGTTTTGGCATCACCTGCAACTAATTGGTTAGCTAAAGGAGGCCAGAGAAGATCAGACATATCAACACGGCTCATTGGTGCTCTTGCCGGTATAGGGTCTCCTGGAAGACATGCCCGCCATTTATCATTAGCTCGATCGGGGAAAAGATTAGAACGTACGGCAGCTAGTGCATCATGAACTTCTAGAAGGTTAGCGCGAATAGCAAGCTCATCAAGTCCTGACATAATTGCAGTAACAAAGCTTTTATGACGAGTACGTAATGGATCTAGAGCAGCATATGGATATTGTGAGAAACCAGCGGAAACCCATTCTTTGGTATTTTCTTTAGCTTCTTTTGCAGCTCGGCTATGTTCACTTTTTGAGAGAACACTAGAACGTGTCCACAAAACAAAGTACATTTCTTCATGTGTTAGAAAACGTTCAAGATGATTAACGCGTTCTTCAAGAAGATCATTAATTTCAAGACCAATATTATTAGCTGATATATGACTGGGATTAACAAGGTTCTTTAAAGTATTTTTTATGCGTCCCGGATCACGAGTAAAATAAACTTGCATAGCATGACCTTGACGGTCAAATCTTGATCCAAGCTTAATTGTTGCTGATTTAATAATATGATT
>JAGLMC010000053.1 GCA_023140215.1 Alphaproteobacteria bacterium | reverse complement strand
TGCTGCTCGTGAGGTTGCTCAAATGCCTGAAAATAAAGGTAAGCAGATAATTGTAATTATTCCATCTTTTGCAGAACGTTATATTTCTACTGTTCTTTTTGATGAAATTTCTTAGTGAGGCGATTCAGAAGTATAGTAATTTTCGTTTTAGTTATTAACGTCCAGTTTTTCATGTAAGTTTGAACTGGAGGTTGTGTATTCGAATTTTAGGCGGTCATCAGGATATATGTATTTGAACGCCTGACGTGACATTAGCGCGGCTTCATGAAAACCGGATAAGATGAGTTTTAGTTTTCCCGGATACCAGTTTATATCGCCAACTGCAAAAATACCCGGAACGTCAGTTTCAAATTTTTCCGTATCTACGGGTATAAGGTTTTCATGCAGGTTAAGACCAAATTCGGCAATTGCTCCAAGCTTCATTGTTAGTCCGAAAAACGGCATTAGCGTGTCACACTCGATTTTTGTGCGGGTGATCTTTTTTGTTTCTTTGTCTTTATGTTCAATGATAACGGCTTCAAGCTGTCCGTTTGCGCCTTTTAATTCTTTGATTTGTCCGATTTCAAAAGACATGCGTTTTTCATCAACAAGAGCACGCATTTTATTGACGCTATCCATATTAGCCCTGAAGTTTTCGCGTCTGTGGACAATGGTTATTTCGTCGGCTAAAGGTTCTAGGTTAATAGCCCAGTCAAGAGCGGAATCACCTCCACCTGCAATTACGATTTTTTTACCTTTAAATTGTTCCATTTTGCGTACTGAATAGAATATGGATGTATTTTCGTATTCTTCAATGTCTGGAATAGGGGGTTTTTTAGGAACAAAAGAACCACCGCCGGCGGCGATTATAATTATTTTCGCTTCAAAAACTGTGCCGGTATCTGTGCTTAAACGCCATTTAATATTGTCTTTGTCATCATCAAGTTTTTCAAGTTTTTCAGCCATTTGCTGGAAGTGAAAAACCGGATCGAATGGTTTAATTTGTTCCATTAGACGATCTGTTAATTCCTGCCCTGTTATTACCGGCCATGCCGGTATGTCATAAATAGGTTTTTCAGGGTATAGTTCTGCACATTGGCCTCCGGGACGATCGAGAATATCGATCAGATGACATTTCATATCCAAAAGCCCCATTTCAAAAACAGTAAATAAGCCACAAGGGCCGGCTCCGATAATTACGGCATCGGTTTTTATAATTGTATTATCAGGTTTGTTTTTGATGTTAGTCATTGTTATATTTTTGTGTTTACTTCAGTTTTTGCACGGCTGCCCAAAATATACTTTTACCGGTTTTAGATCAAGGTTTTAAATTTTACAGATATAGTCATTTTTATATGAGCTAAGAGGTGCTTAAGATACAGTTGTCCCATGTATAAGTATATATTCCTATCACGTTATATGGTGATTGTCAAGGAATATTGTGAAAAAATATAGTTGCATTATTTAAGGGCGAATAAAGATAAATAGACGTAACTATAACAGTTGAAATCACCTAGAATTCTGTTACAAGGATTGATCATTATTACTTAAATAGAATGGCAATAGGAGAAATTATGACAGTTTCAGCGAATTTAGGATTTCCGAGAATGGGATTGAAGCGTGAGCTTAAAAGAGTGCTTGAAGCTTTTTGGAGGGGGAAAGCTACAGAAGAAAATCTTCAGGAGATAGCTAAGGAGTTGCGTTTGCGTCATTGGACAATGCAAAAAGAGGCTGGTATTGATATCATTCCCTCAAATGATTTTTCTTTTTACGATCATATTTTGGATATGTCTACTATGGTAGGCGCTGTGCCTGCTCGTTATGGTCATAGTGGTGGTGATGTTAGCTTTGAAACTTATTTTGCTATGGCTCGTGGTTTGCAAAAAGATGATAAAGATATTGTTGCCATGGAGATGACTAAATGGTTCGATACGAATTATCATTATATTGTTCCTGAGTTTGATGCCGGACAGTCTTTTTCACTTTCTTCAACTAAAGTTATTGATGAATATATAGAGTCTAAAGAGGCCGGTTTTGATACTCGTCCTGTTTTGGTAGGGCCTGTGACGTATTTGTTGCTTGGTAAAATGCGTAGTGGAGGAGGGGAAGTTCTTGATTTATTGCCTAATCTCTTGCCTGTCTATGAAGAGGTTTTGGAAAAGCTTAAAAATGTAGGGGCAAGTTCTGTTCAGATAGATGAGCCTTGTCTGGTTCTTGATCAAAGTAGTAAAGCTCTTGCTTCATTTACAAGCGCATATAAGACTCTTGGCGATATTGATGGTTTGAATATTACGGTTGCTACGTATTTTGGAGCTTTGCGCGATAATTTGGATGTTGCTTTGAATTTGAATGTGCAAGCTATTCATGTTGATTTGGTTCGTGCTGCTGAGCAATTAGATGATGTTTTGGCGGCGTTGCCTGATGATAAAGCTCTTTCTGTTGGTATTGTTGATGGTCGTAATATTTGGAAAACAGATATTACAAAAGCTTTGGCTACGGCACAAAGGGCTGTTGATGCTTTGGGAAGTGATCGAGTGATAGTTGCTCCAAGCTGTTCTTTGCTTCATACGCCGGTTGATTTAGATGATGAAACAGAGTTGGATTCAGAAGTAAAGAACTGGATGGCGTTTGCAAAACAAAAGCTAAATGAAGTGGTGCTTTTAAAAGAAGCTTTAAATGGTAATAAAGATGAAGCGGTTTATGCTGAAAATGAAAAGGCGATTGAGTCACGTAAGACATCTTTACGTATTCATAATCAGAGTGTAAAAGATCGTGTAGCGGATATTGATGAGGTTACAATTACTCGCAAAAGCTCGTTTGAGCAGCGTATTCAAGCGCAACACGAAACTTTGAATTTACCGTTATTACCGACAACAACTATCGGATCTTTTCCACAAATTCCTGAGCTTCGAAAAATAAGAGCTAAATTTAAAAAAGGCGGGCTTCCTCGTGAGGAATATAATTCTTATCTTGAGAAAATGATTGATGAGGCTATGGTTTTTCAAGAAGAGATTGGTATTGATGTGCCTGTTCATGGTGAATATGAGCGCAATGATATGGTTGAATATTTTGGTGAAAAACTTGACGGCTTTGTTTTTTCTAAAAATGGCTGGGTGCAGAGTTATGGTTCACGGTGTGTAAAACCACCAATTATTTTTGGTGATGTTTTTCGTCCTAAGGCTATGACTGTTCGTTGGTCTGCTTATGCACAAAGCAAGACAGATAAGCCGGTGAAAGGTATGTTGACTGGGCCTGTTACGATTTTGCAATGGAGCTTTATTCGTGACGATCAACCTCGTGAGATAACTTGTAAGCAAATTGCTTTGGCTATTCGTGATGAGGTTCTTGATCTGGAGAAAGCAAATATTCGTGTTATACAAATTGATGAACCTGCTGTACGTGAAGGATTACCTTTACGGCGTGATGATTGGGCGGATTATTTGAAATGGGCGGTTGAATCTTTTCGTGTATCTTCTGCTGGAGTTCAAGATGGTACTCAGATTCATACACATATGTGTTATTGTGAATTTAATGACATTATGGAATCTATTGCTGCTTTGGATGCGGATGTTATTTCTATTGAAACTTCGCGCTCTGCTATGGAAGTTCTTGACGCATTTATTGATTTTAAATATCCAAATGAAATTGGCCCCGGAGTTTATGATATTCATTCTCCAAGAATTCCTTCAGTTGAAGAAATGGAGAAGCTTTTGAATAAGGCATTAGAGGTTCTTGACCCGGGTCAAATATGGGTCAATCCGGATTGCGGTTTGAAAACACGCGGTTGGGAAGAAACAAAGCCGGCCTTGGCTAATATGGTGCAAGCAGCTAAGAATATACGTGGCCGTTTAGCTAGTTGATAAGAAACAATAGTTATTGAATTGGGAGAGAGAGGGGCGTTTGCATCCTCTTTCTTTTATCCGCGCATTTACTTAAGAATACTCCATGGTATTTCAGTGCTATTGTCTGAGTTAATGTCCAGACCAAGTGGTAGGGGAGTAATTGTTTTAGAGCCGATTTTTAACGATTTTATTGTTTGTGGCGTTTTTTCAAGTGTGAAAGTTTCTATTGGAGTTTTCAAGTTGTAGAAGTTTGCTCCGTTAGTACAGAGAAAATTTTCAAAGATTTTTGCTCCATTGTCACTGCCAAGATTTATTCCTGATAATTCAAAAGCTTGTGCGTATAGTTGTGGGGCAATTCCGCCAGTATAACAGCCCGCTGCACAGCCACATTTTGTTGCTTTGATTGCATGAGGTGCGCTGTCCGTTCCTGCAAAAAATTTTGTATTGTTGGTAGATGTAATTGCGTGGAGAAGCGCTTCTCTGTCTTCTTCAAATTTTAAAAGCGGTAGACAGTAAAGGTGATATTTAAGGCCTTGTAAGAGGTCTCCTATTGTATAGAGTAAGTGCTGTGGTGTTATGCTGGCTGCTACATTCTTTCCTGCTTGATTAATAATATTAACGCTGACTTTGGTCGTGAGGTGTTCACCAACAATTTTAAGATTGGGGAAAGAGTCAAGGACTTGAGGTAGTCGCTCAGAGTAAAAATATTCCTCAGCATTTGTTTTTCGTCCGAAATACATCTCTGATGATAAATTATGCTCTTCACCGTGAATGCATAGTGTAATATTAGCTTCTTCCATAGCGGAAAAAACACCGTTATCTATAAAAGTTTTTAACTCAGTGCTAAATTCTGCGCCGGTTGTGCCGTGTGGCGGGTAATATTTAGCTGCTTTTAATATTCCGCTTTTAGCGCCGTCTTCTATCATTTTTGGGGTGGTGTCTTGAGAAAGATAAAGCGGGACAATAATAGTATTAAAAACCGAGCCTCCGGCATTTCTTATCATTTCAAGATAAGATTCAATGCTCCAATAAGGCAGTGGGTCGTTTTCCAGAACTTTGGCAACAGGCGGGGATGTGTTGGGCATTGCTACTATACCGGCGCATCCCATAGCTTTATGAGCTTTTAATAGCGGAGGAATAAAGTCATCTTGCCGAAAATGTGCATGTAAATCGTACCATTTAGGAAGTTTTAGTTTTATGTTTTGTTCTGGCATTTAGTATAATCTTTTATTAGTGCATAAAATAAAGTTGAGCGATTATAAAGCTAAATGACTATAAATGCGAGATAGATATTTGAGAATTTCAGCGTTATTTTTCGGCTTTGTTTATTATATTGTTTAGGCGAACTAATAGATTATCATTGTCAAATGGTTTTACGATATAGTCGTATGCACCCATTTCAAGGCTTTTTGATATTTCCATAATGTTACTTAGTGCTGTAAGCATCATTACTGGAATTTTTTTGGTAGCAGGATTGTTTTTTAGTTTTTCAAGGACTTCGTTACCATCCATTTCAGGCATAATTTTATCAAGAATAATAGCATCAATATGTTCATTTAATGCTTTTTCAAGACCTTCTTTTCCGTTTGATGCTGTTGATACTCTGAAGCCATTATTTTTTAGCATTTCACTAACTACTTTTAGAATGGTTTGACTATCGTCGATGATAAGAATATTGCGCGTTGTCATATTTGTTCCCACTGTTTTTTGACATTATGTATGTTGGCGTATTTATATACAAAAGTATATAAGCGAGGGGTATTCGATTGTTTGCATACATTCGTACTTCATGTATTTATTTATGTAGCTCCTTGATTTTATAGAGTATATCAAGGGCTTCTTTCGGGGTTAGAGTGTCAGGTTTTATTTTAGATATAAAGTTTTTAAGAGCTGAGCTTTCATTTGATGTTGATGTATTCTGTGAGTTTGAGAATAATGGCAAATCATCTGCGAGTTTGGTTAATGCGCCTGATTGCTCGCTGGATTGTAGCAGGGTTAGTATTTCTTCTGCGCGGTTAATAACCGATGGTGGTATTCCTGCTAGCTTGGCAACATGAATGCCGTATGAACGATTTGCAGTTCCATTTATTACGCTATGCATGAAAATAATATTTCCCTTCCATTCTTTTGTTTGCATGGAGTGGCAGGATAGCGTAGGTAGTTTTGATGTTAATGAGGTTAGTTCATGGTAGTGCGTGGCGAATAGAGCGCGGCATTTGTTTATTTCATGCAGGTGTTCGAGTGTTCCCCATGCAATGGATAGTCCGTCAAATGTTGCTGTTCCGCGTCCAATTTCATCCAGTATTACTAAAGATCGTTCAGTTGCTTGATTTAGAATGGCAGCGGTTTCTATCATTTCAACCATAAAAGTTGAATGTCCTCGTGCAAGGTCATCTGACGCTCCAACACGGCTGAATATATTATCAATAATGCCAATGTGAGCGCTGTTTGCAGGGACATATGAACCTGTTTGCGCCAGTATTGCAATGAGTGCATTTTGACGCAGAAATGTAGATTTACCTGCCATATTAGGGCCTGTTAGTAGCCAGAGTTTCTTTTCTTTTCCCAGATTGCAGTTATTTGGAATGAAAGGTTCGGATTGTTTTTTAAGTGCGGCTTCAACTACCGGATGTCGTCCGTCTCGAATATCAAAATCCAGTCCGGTGTTTAGTACAGGGCGTGAGTAGTTCATTTCAGTTGCAAGTTCTGCAAGTGCGCTTGATGTATCTAATGTGGCAATAGCTCTGGCTTGAGTGCCTATTTTTTCAGAAAGGTCTGTGCATTTTTTTATTAGCTCATTTAATATTTCCAACTCCAGAGCCAGTGCTTTTTCTCCGGCAGAGGAAATATCTCGCTCAAGTTCAGCTAAAGTAGGGGTGGTAAAGCGTACAGCATTAGCCATGGTTTGGCGGTGAATGTAATTTGTGTTGCTCATCATAGCATCACCGTGGCGAGCCGGCACTTCAATAAAATATCCTAATACATTGTTATGCTTGATTTTAAGTTTATTTATGCCGGTGTCTTTTTGATAATTGTTTTGTAACTCTGCGATTAGATGTCGGCTTTCATCTCTCATTGTTCTTAAGTCATCAAGTTTTTGATGATAGTTTTTGGTTATAAATCCTCCGTCTCGCGCTAGTGCCGGAGGAGTTTCAAGAAGAGCTTGTTTTAAGCAATCTTGAAATTGTATCAGGTTGTTATCAGATTTCAGGTTTTTAAGTATATCTTTGAAAATTGCGCTTATATGTTCATTTGATTGTAGTTGCGCCCGAATGATTTCTGATTGTGTTAATCCGTCACGTATTGTGGATAGATCACGTGGTGATCCTCGTCCAACATTTAGTCGTGCAAGCGCGCGTTCCATATCAGGCATGGTTTTGAGAAGTTCGCGCAGTATAGTTCGTAGCTGTATATTTTCAATAAAGCATGTGATGCGATCTAGGCGCATGTTGATTTCTTGAATGTTTGTTAGTGGTGCGGAAAGTTGTGCTTGCAACAGTCTTGCACCTGCCCCTGTGATTGTGCGGTCAATGGTGCTTAGTAAGCTGCCTTTGCGCTCTCCGGTTAGTGTGCGGGTAAGTTCAAGGTTGCGGCGCGTTGCGGCATCAATTTTTAGTGTGCATCCATCTGTGATTTGCTTTGGCTTTGATAAGTAGGGCATATGTCCTAGTTGTGTGCGTTCTATATAGTCGATGAGTGCACCTGATGCGGCAATTTCTGCGCGACTAAAACCACCAAAAGACTCAAGTGTTGCAACGCCAAATATTTTTTCTAATCGCTTGCGTGCATTTTCGCTGTCAAACAGGGAGGATGGTTGAATTGTAAGTTTATCATTATGCTGGAAATTTTGTGCCAGTTGGTCTGAGAGCAGTATTTCTTTTGGTTCAATGCGTTCGATTGAAGTTAGAAGATCATTTTGACGCACTGCTTGTACGTGAAATGCACCTGTGGATAGTTCTACCCATGCTATTCCGTATTGTCCGCTAACTTTGGCGATTGCGCTTAGGTAATTGTTTTCACGTGCATCAAGTAATGTATCTTCTGTTAATGTTCCTTTAGTTACGACGCGCACTACATCACGATTTACAAGTGATTTTGATGCTGGTTTTCCTTCAGCCTTCGCTCTGTCTTTGGCTTCTTTCGGTGTTTCTGTTTGTTCGCAAATTGCTACTTTATATCCAGCGCGGATAAGTTTTGCCAGATATGGTTCGTATGAATGAAACGGAACGCCACACATTGGAATATCATTTCCGCTGCTTTTACCTCGTTTTGTGAGTGTGATATTGAGAGCTTCAGAGGCTTTGATTGCGTCATCGTGAAATAGTTCATAGAAATCACCCATGCGGTAAAAGAGCAGGGAATCAGGGTATCGTTCCTTGATTTCCATGTATTGAGCCATCATCGGTGTGTGGCCTTCTTTTAGGAACTCATCAAGGGTTTTTGAGGCGGTTTGAGTTTGAGGCATGATAATTTTTTTGCCTATGGAGTTTTTATTTTGAGCCGGTTGATCCGAATCCACCTTTTCCACGTTTTGTTTCATCAAGACTTTCTACGACTTCCCATTCAATATGTTCGTGTTTTTCTATGATCATTTGAGCGATACGCATTCCGCGTTTGATGGTGACAGGTTTTTGTCCGTGATTGATTAAAATCACTTTTATCTCGCCTCGATAATCGGCATCAATCGTGCCCGGTGTGTTTAGTACAGTAATGCCGTGCTTAATAGCAAGGCCTGAACGTGGGCGGATTTGTGCCTCGAATCCTTCAGGTAGAGCAATAGCAAGTCCGGTTGGAACTAAAATGCGTTCTCCTGAACCAAGCTCTAGATCATCTTCTAGCGCGGCTGAGAGATCCATTCCCGCAGAAAGAGCCGTCGCATAACTTGGCAGGTTAAGTCCAACTGCGTGTTCAAGAGGGGAAAGTAAAACATTTACCGTATTATCATTTTGCGGTTTGTTTGATGATGTCATGATTTTTTCAAATGCTCGCTTATTTTGTTTATTAGCTTATTGGCGACATCAGATTTACTGGAGCGTCCCCAATCTTTTACGCTGGATTTAGTAATCAGGTAAACATGATTCTCATCGCTGCCAAAGACATTTCCATCATTACTAACATCATTTGCCAATATCCAGTCGCAATTTTTGTTTGTTAGTTTTTCTTGTGCGTTTGGAATAAGATCATTTGTTTCTGCGGCAAATCCAATTACAAGATTCGGACGATGTTTGTGTGTTGCAATGGTTTTAAGTATATCAGGGTTTTCTGTGAGTTGTATTTGCAGGCCTTTATCATTTTTACGTTTTTTAATTTTGTGGTTTTCAAAAGTTTTTGGAGCCCAGTCACAAACGGCAGCAGCGCAAATAGCTATATCAGCAGGCAATTCATTTTCGCATGCTTCCAGCATTTCTTTGGCTGTTTCTATGTGTATGGTTTTTATTCCATTGAGCTTTTTTAGTGATGTTGGCCCGGTAATAAGCGTTACTTCCGAACCGGCTGATGCTAGAGCTTTAGCTATGGCGTAGCCTTGTTTTCCAGAGGAGCGATTTCCTATAAAACGCACCGGATCTATAGGTTCAAAGGTTGGGCCGGAGGTGATAAGTGTTTTATAGCCTTTGAGTGGGCGTTCAAAAAAAAAGCTTTCAATAGCGTTCATAATTTCTTCAAGTTCTGCCATTCGTCCTATTCCGGTTTCACCACAGGCCATGTCACCTTTATTTGGCCCTATTTGTATATGGCCGAATTTGTTTAGTTTGCGGATGTTTTCCTGTGTGGCTGGATTGTTCCACATATGGTGGTTCATGGCAGGTGCAAATAATATGGGCTTGTTTGCTGCTAGAAGCGTTGTTGAGGCTAAATCATTTGCCAGTCCGCAAGCCATTTTTGCCAAGAGGTCAGCGCTGGCCGGAGAGATAATTATTAGGTCAGCTTCTCGGCTTAGCTGAATGTGTCCCATTTCTGTTTTATCTTTTAAAGACCAAAGGTTAGTGTATGTTTTTTCTTCGCTTAATGCAGAGATGCTTAATGGAGTGACAAATTGTTCTCCACCTTTGGTTAAAATGCAGCGTATATGAGCGCCTTTCTTGCGTAGTAGCCGTATAAGATCAAGGGATTTATAGGCTGCGATACTTCCGGAAATGATTAGTAGAATATTTTTATTTTTAAGTGTTTGTTCCATAAAGTTACATATAAAGCAAAAGCCCGGCTATTTCCAGCAGGGCTTTTAGAATTTGGATTATATAAAGTATTTAATTCACTGATTTTACTTTAATATTAGTGAATAAGGCCTACTTCACCTGTTGTATCAACTGTATTATCTTCAATAGAAGAACCTGCGGCAGGTTCAGTTATTGCTTCTTCGATCGCATCCATTGCGTTTTCAGTAGTTTCTTCTATAGCTTCTTCTGTAGCACTTGTCGCTACTTCAGAAATGCTGTCTACTTCAGAAATAGTGCTTTCAACAACTTCTTCTGCTGTGCTTGTGTGTTCTTCTATAGCTTCTGTTATAGCGTGTACATCTTCATCTGTTGTTTCTGCGATTTCATTGCTAATTGTTTGAATTTGCGATGTTGTAATTCCTTCGGCTGCTCCTTCAGTGATAGTTGTTTCGATTTGACTACCGGCAGCAGGCTCGATAGAGGTAAATTTTGATTCTTCCGGAGACATATTGCTAGAAATTGCAAATATTGCAATTAAACCGGCAACCAGCACCATACCGGAATATACGATTGATTTTGTAAAGTTGCTCATAGAAGTAATCCTCTTTGTTTTAAACCCTCATGGGCTGGTTATGTTTTAAATGAGGTTCAGCATCGCTCTTTAAACCTATGCTTGTCAACAAAAAATTGTAAGCTATTGTAATTATGGTAAACTACAGTAGCTTATAATAAATTTTAGTATTTTGTTCCTTGATGAATAGCAACGATTCCGCCGGAAAGGTTTGAAAAATTTACGTTTTTCATTTTAGCGTCTTTCATGCGTTGTGCTAATTCTTCTTGTTTTGGGAATTTACGTATGCTTTCTACCAGATATTGGTAGCTTTCTTCATCTTGTGCTACAACATGACCTATTTTCGGTATGATATTAAAGGAAAAAAGGTCGTAGGCTTTGGAGAGTAATGGTGTGTTTACATGGCTGAATTCAAGACAAAAGAATTTTCCTTCCGGTTTAAGAATGCGTGTGGCTTCTTTGAGTGCGGTATCTATGTGTGTAACATTGCGTAATCCAAAGGCGATTGTGTAAACGTCAAAGCTGTTATCTGGAAACGGCAGGTTTTCCGCATTGCCGGTTATCCAGTTAAAATCATTTAACCATCCACGGTTAATGGCACGGTCTCGGCCTGTGGAGAGCATATGTTTGGTCAGATCACAAAGGGTTATGTCTGCATCAGAGCCTATTTTTTCACGTATGCGGAATGCTATGTCTCCTGTACCGCCTGCAACATCGAGATATTTAAGGCCTGTTTTAGGATTAATTCGGCGGATGAAGGTGTCTTTCCATACGCGATGCAGACCGCCTGACATAAGGTCATTCATCAGGTCGTATCGGTTGGCTACATTATCAAAAACGCCGTGTACAGCTTTTGTTTTTTCTTTCGGGCTGACAGTTTTCTCACCAAATTGTGTGCTTTCAGGATTTTCCATTTGAGTTTAATAACAAAAATAAATTAAAAAAGACATATATAATAATTTGTATTAAAAATGTTAGATTTTTATAATATTCCTTGATACTTATTATAAAACGTGATAGGAATATATACTTATACAGGGGATAATTGTATCTTAAGCACTTCTTAGCTCATATAAAAACGGTTATGCGGTGCTGAATATGGAAAATTGAAAATATAGTATATCTAATTTCTTGGCGTTTTTCTTTCTTCCTGTTACTTAAATTATAATGAAATTATTTAAAGCTATGGCGACGGTTGCTGGTCTTACAGGATTGAGCCGGATCGCTGGATTTATTCGTGATATTTTAACGGCGGCAATTTTGGGCGCGGAGCCTGTTGCTGATGCTTTTTTTGTGGCTTTGAAGTTGCCGAATTTCTTTCGGCGCGTTACTGCGGAAGGGGCGTTTAGCGTTTCATTTGTACCTGTTTATTCCGAGATTTTAGAAAAAGATGGACGTTCCTCGGCGGATAGTTTTGCAAGCAATGCTTTTATGGTGATGTTAACGCTTGTTATGGGTTTTACGTTGGTTATGCTTTTTGCGATGCCGTTTGTGATTTACGTTATTGCCCCCGGTTTTGTTGGTGATGCGTTACGATATGATCTGGCTGTAGAGTTGAGTCGTATTACATTTCCTTATTTATTGCTAATGTCACTTACTGCGCTTTTGGGTGCTGTATTGAATGCGTTGGGGCGGTTTGCTCCTTTTGCTTTTGCTCCTGTTTTGTTTAATTTTACGCTGATTATTGCGTTGTTGCTTAGTGATTTGGCGCAAACGGCTGGGCATGCTTTATCTTGTGGTGTTTTGGCTGCCGGTGTGATTCAGTTTATCTGGTTGTTGTTTAATGCTAAACGCTCCGGTGTGCATTTGAGGCTACGCAGACCGCAATTTACAGGTAATATAAAAACTGTTTTTAAGCTGATGATTCCGGGAGTTATTGGCGCAGGAGTGATGCATATTAATTTGTTTGCGGATATGATTATTGCTTCATTTCTTGGAGCTGGAGCAATTTCATATCTTTATTATGCGGATCGGCTTAATCAGTTACCTTTGGGCGTGGTCGGTATTGCTGTTGGTACGGCATTGCTTCCTATGCTTTCAAAGGCGATGGTTAAGGGGGATGATCTTGAGGCTCGTGATTTATTTAATCGTGCTCTGGAAATATGTTTGTTGCTGGCTTTGCCTGCTGCTGTGGCTCTGGCTGTTATTCCACATCAGCTTATTACAGTTTTATTTGAGCGTGGAGCATTTACACCTGAAGATACTAAGGTCACGGCTTTTGTGTTGCGTTGTTATGCGTTAGGGTTGCCGGCTTATATTGCTGTTAAGGTTTTCTCAACTGCTCATTGGGCGCGACAGGATACGGTTACGCCGGTTAAAATTGCTGTGGTGGCTACGATTGCAAATATTGTTATGAGTTTGATTTTTATCTGGTATATCGGTGTGGCTGGTGTTGCGTTGGCTACCGGTATTGCAGGATGGATTCAGTTTATTATGCATTTGCAAGTTCTTAAAGCTTGTGGTGCTTCCCGATTTGATGATCGTTTTAAAAGGGTATTTCCGAGGATTGCTTTCTCTACTTGCGTCATGGCGGTATCGCTTTATGTTTCAGCGAATATACTTGATAGCTGGATTTATGACGGGCTTATGAAAAAGATTTTTGCGATTGTTTTTCTGGTCGGCGGGGGTATTGTTGTTTATGGAGGCTCTGTATTAGTTACTGGAGCTATTAAACTTGGTGATGTTAAAAAGTATTTTCTTAAAGGGTGATTGTAATGAAACGTATTTTATCTTGTATGCAACCTACAAATAATCTGCACCTTGGTAATTATCTTGGTGCGTTGAAAAACTGGGTGCATTTGCAGGATGAACCGGATGTGGAGGAGTGTTTATATGGTGTGGTGGATCTGCATGCTATTACTCAGCCTTATGATAAAGATGTTTTGGCGCGTTCTACCAGAGAGATTGCAGCGGCTTATATTGCCGGCGGGATTGATCCGAAGCGGTCTGCTATTTTTGTACAGTCTGCTATTCCAGAGCATTCTCAACTTATGTGGTTGTTTGCGACTATGACGCAGATGGGTAAGCTGGAGCGTATGACGCAGTTTAAGGATAAGGCAGGGAAAAATTCAGAGCGTGCTGGATTGGGATTGTTTTCTTATCCTGTTTTGATGGCGGCAGATATACTGGTTTATAAGGCTACGCATGTTCCTGTTGGTGACGATCAGAAACAGCATTTGGAATTGGCTCGTGAGATTGCCGGAACATTTAATGCGCGATATGGAGAAGGTTTTTTCCCATTGATTGAGCCTGTGATTACCGGTGCTGCAACACGGGTTATGAGTCTTAAGGATGGTTCTCAGAAGATGAGTAAGTCCGCTGAAAGTGATAATAGCCGTATAAATTTAACAGATGATGCTGATGTGATTGTAAAGAAATTTCGTAAAGCTAAAACTGATTCTCATCCTGTTCCGGCTACATTGGAGGAAATGGAAGGAAGGCCGGAGGCTCGGAATTTGTTGACGATTTATGCATCGCTTGCAGATAAGGATATGCAGGATGTGTTGAATGAGTTTGGAGGAAAACAGTTCTCGGAGCTTAAGCAGGGATTGGCTGATATTGCAGTGGCAAGGCTTGCGCCGATTACTGCGCGGATGAGTAGGCTTTTGGATGATGTGGCTGAGATTGATCGTGTTTTGGAGCAAGGAAATGAAAAAGCTCGAGTTATTGCAGCTTCAGTTTTGGCTGAAACTAAGCATCTTATGGGTTTTTGGAAGTGATTATATTAACTGCTGGAATGATTCGCCGGAATCTGGCATAATAGTGATCTAGGTAAGGTTGGTTTTATTATGCGTTATTTTCTTAGATCGTTTCAGATCGTTTTAGCATTATTGGTTTTTCAAAGCTCGTCTGTTTTTGCAGAGGTTTATTTTTGGCAGGATCCTGTTTCAAAGATGTCTTTAACTGTGCCGGATACGTGGCGTATGAGCCATGATCAAAAACCGGATGATGTTGTTACTTTTTTAGCTCCCGGTGCTGGTGATTATGCATCTTGTAGAATGCGTATTCGGGAAGATAAGCGTTTTGCTGTTTATCCGCGTAGATATGAAGATGAAATTCAGCGTGTATATTTTAGCCGTTCTTTTTGGGAAGGGTATGTTTCTGAATTTACTGATGCCGTTTTAAATGATGTGCATGATAATGCAGGTTTAGGGCGGGGTTTTGCTAGTTATGCAGATGTTTCGTTTGTTACGGCTGTTGGTTCAAAAGTTGAAAAGCGCGGTATTATGTTTGCCTCTCTTTATGGCAACAAGGTTTATGTTGCTGAGTGTTCGGCTCAGTCTAATGCTTTTTCAAAGTGGTATCCTTCTTTTATGAGTATTGTAAAGTCTGTTGATTTTAGGAAGCGTGTTCCTGAGTTTTCAGGCGGGTATTACCGTAATTTTTTTCAAGACTATAAACTTGTTATTTATGGCAAAGGTGAGATGGATCGTGATTATTATTAGGGTTTAAAAATTTAGGGGCTGATACCTAATATTTGAACTTTATAACTTCAGCATTTTCTAATTTTCTTATGTTTTTCTGTTTATGTTCTTGTATATAGTGGCATAATGCGACATTGTTCATGCGCATTATCATTTTATAAATACTTACTATACTTTAAATATGCAGATATATCTTCCCATCGCTGAAATGGCCGTGTCGGCAGAGTCGATTTTCTGTGTTAGTATTTTTGTAGGTTTTCTTTCAGGTATTTTTGGTATTGGCGGTGGGTTTTTAACAACTCCTTTTATGATTTTTATGGGTGTTCCTCCTGCGGTAGCTGTCGGGACGCAGCCTTGTCAGATCGTTGCTAACGGTATGTCAGGTATGCTTGGGCATTTGCGTAAGGGTAATGTAGATATGAAAATGGGCTTTGTAATGCTCATAGGAAGTACATTTGGTGTGTTTATCGGCACATTTATATTCAAGTTTTTGCAGTATATTGGTCAAATTGATTTTGCAATTTCTTTATTATATGCGGTTTTGCTTGGATTTATTGGTTTGATGATGCTTTATGAAGGCGTTTTCTCTCTCTTTTTTAGGCGTAAAACTGTTAGGTCTGAATTTAATAGCTTTAAAGTTTCATCTTTTATTTATTCGTTGCCTTTTAAAATGCGTTTTCCTCGATCTAAGCTTTATATGAGCGCTTTGCTTCCTATTAGTGTTGGTTTTGCCGGTGGTATTTTGTCTGCGATTCTTGGTATTGGTGGCGGCTTTATGATTGTACCGGCCATGATTTATATATTGGGTGTGCCGGGGTTGATTGTTGCCGGTACTTCACTTTTTCAGATTGTTTTTACAACTTCTATTGCTACGGTTATGCATGCGGTGGCGAATAATACAGTTGATATTTTATTGGCGTTGATCTTGATTTCCGGTGGAGTGATAGGGGCGCAAGTAGGTGTAAGTTTTTCTCGCAGAATCAAAGGCAGTCATGCTCGAATTGTCCTTTCTGTTCTTATTTTAACTGTGAGTGTGTTGCTTTCTATTAAGTTATTGGTGAGGCCGGAGGATTTGTTTTCGGTTGTATTGAGATGAGATTTTTATTTTTAACAGTCTTTGTTTTTTGTATTCTTGTTTTTCCTGTGGAAGCGCAAGATCAGTTTCTTACGGTTGATTTAGCACAAAACCATGTTGATATTACTACCGGTTTTGATGGTGCGCAGTTAATTTTGTTTGGTGTTCAGGAACAAAAAGGTGATGTCGTTGTTGTGATGACTGGGCCAAAGCGTGATGTACTGGTTAGGCAAAAAAAGAAGTTTTTTGGTATATGGACAAATTTAGGAGGTATTAAATTCAAAGATGTTCCCGGTTTTTATGATTATGCGGTTGCAACAGAGGAGTCTGCGATTGATAGTTCTGATTTTTTGAAAGAGGCCGGTATTGGTATTCATGCTTTTCATTTTTTACCTAAAAAGGATTATAAGAATAAGGAAAAGCTTAAAAGTTTTCAGGAAGCTTTAATCCGTAATATGCAAAAAAAGGGAATGTTTCCCAGAGCTCCTGAGGAGCTGATTTTTCTTAATGATCATTTTTTCAGAACAACACTTAATTTGCCATCAAATGT
>JAGLMC010000052.1 GCA_023140215.1 Alphaproteobacteria bacterium | reverse complement strand
CAAGCTGTGCATCTGAAAAGCCAAGCATTTTAATATCAAGCCATCCTTTAGGATCAACAGGTAAGCCATTCTTAATAATATTCTTTTCAGCATCAACAATATTTTTTATACGTTCTAAAAACCATGGATCAAATTTACAAATGGAATGTATTTTTTCGAGTGAAACATTATATCGGATAGCTTCGGCAATATAGAGGATACGTTGCGGTGTCGGTTTGGCAACAGCAGAAAGGATTGCATCTTTAACAGCTTCCTTATCATCTTTGTCTACATTAATTGGAATGGAATCCATTCCATTAAGTCCTTTTTCCAAAGAGCGCATTGCTTTTTGAAGGCTTTCTTCAAAATTGCGTCCAATTGACATTACTTCACCAACTGACTTCATAGCAGTTGTTAAATAGTTTTCAGCGCCTTTAAACTTTTCAAATGCAAAACGGGGTACTTTTGTAACAACATAATCAATTGTAGGCTCAAATGAGGCCGGTATTTTACCTCCTGTAATATCATTATCCAATTCATCAAGTGTATATCCTACAGCTAACTTTGCGGCAATTTTAGCAATTGGAAATCCTGTGGCTTTGGATGCAAGTGCGGAAGAACGGCTAACTCTGGGGTTCATCTCGATTACTACCATGCGTCCGGTTTCAGGACACATTCCAAATTGCACATTAGATCCGCCGGTTTCAACACCAATAGCGCGCAAAACATCAATAGAAGCATTGCGCATAATCTGATATTCTTTGTCTGTCAAAGTCAGTGCCGGAGCTACTGTAATGGAATCGCCGGTATGTACACCCATCGGGTCAATGTTTTCAATAGAACAAATGATAATGCAGTTGTCATTTTTATCTCTGACAACTTCCATCTCAAATTCTTTCCAGCCCAAAAGAGATTCATCAATTAGAACTTCTGTTGTTGGTGAAGCATCAAGACCATCACGAATGATTTGTTCGAACTCATCGCGGTTATATGCAATTCCTCCTCCTGTTCCTCCCATGGTAAAAGATGGACGTATGATAAGAGGAAGGCCAAATTCCTCTAGTACTTTGCGTGCTTCTTTAATATTTTGAACAACCTTACTACGTGGAGATTCAAGTCCAATAGAATCCATGCATTTTTTAAATCGTTCGCGATTTTCTGCCTTGTCAATCACATCAGCATTAGCACCTATTAACTCAATACCAAGATCATTAAGAGTTCCATCCTTATCAAGAGCTAGAGCCATGTTTAATGCAGTTTGTCCTCCCATAGTCGGGAGAAGTGCATCCGGACGTTCCTTTTTTAAAATTTTAGCTACAATTTTTGGTGTTATAGGTTCAATATATGTTGCATCAGCTATATCCGGATCTGTCATAATAGTTGCGGGATTCGAGTTAATCAGGATAACTCTATATCCCTCTTCCTTTAAAGCTTTACATGCTTGTGTTCCGGAATAATCAAATTCGCAAGCCTGCCCGATAATGATAGGTCCCGCTCCAATTATAGCTATGGATTTTATGTCTGTACGCTTAGGCATAATTTACTCTTTTTATAATCAATACTTAATAATTTGTAAGTGCTTTAAATATTTTTTTATCGGTTTGATATTCAAGAATATTCCCCTCTTCCATATCAAACATCCATATTTTAATTGTTGCACGTCCTTTTTTTAATGCTTTACGCACGCTTGGATATTTCGTTAAATTCTTGGCACTTTGAATTATAATTTCCTCTTCAGCTTTTCTACGTAGTTCTTCTAATGTAGGATTTTCACCGCATTTACGTTTTGCTGTTTTAATTCCATTTTGTGCCATACTTAAAAATCCTCTTATGTCACTACCTTTTGCATTGTTAAGCAAAGCTTTGATAGCACCGCATCTTGTATGCCCTAAAACAATAATTTCACTAACATTGTTATGTTCAAGCCCAAATTGTAATGATGCTGCTAATGGTGTGTCTTTTTTATATGGCCTTACAATTGCGCCCATGGCTTTATGAGCAAGGAAAGTTCCCGGTTTTGCATGAAAGACTGCACCCGGATGACATCGTGAATCGATGCAAGAAATAATAAAATATTTTGGTGACTGGCCTTCTTCAATAAGTTGAGTCATTAAAGGCTTTTTTCCTTTATATTCTTTTTCTCTGAATTTATGAAATCCTTTTATAAGTTCGTGTTCCATTTTTTAAACTTCCTTTGCTTTTTTTATATTTTCAATAAACAACTCAAACAGGTAATAACTATCTTGTGGTCCCGGTGATGCTTCCGGATGATATTGTACAGAAAATACCGGCTTGCCTTTAAGTTTCAAACCTTCATTTGAACCGTCAAACAGACTAACATGAGATTGCTCAACGCCATTTGGAAAGCTGTCTGCTATAACTTCAAATCCATGATTTTGTGGAGTTATCTCGACTTTTCCTGTTTTTATATTTTTTACCGGATGATTTGCCCCTCTATGACCTAAATGCATCTTTCGAGTTTTTGCTCCAAGAGCCAGAGCAAGCATTTGATGTCCTAGACAAATCCCAAAAATTGGAAGGTCTGTTTTTAATAAATCTTGAATTACCGGCACAGCATATTTCCCTGTAGCAGCAGGATCCCCCGGACCATTAGAAAGAAATATGCCGTCAGGTTTATGTGCTAGAATCTCTTCAGTAGTTGATATAGCCGGTACAACCGTAACTGCACAACCTGCATTTGCAAGACAGCGTAAAATATTACGTTTTGCGCCATAATCTATTGCTACAACTTTGAAAATCGGTTCTTTTTGTATGCCAAAGCCGTTTTCAATACTCCAGCATGTTTCATTCCATTCATAACTTTCTTTGCAAGACACATCTTCCGCAAGATCCAATCCATCCAGCCCCGGCCACTCTTTTGCTTTTTTATACAGAGCCTCAAGGTTAAACTTTCCATCGGAACTGTGACATATAACTCCATTTGGAGCGCCATTATCCCGAATGTAGCGCGTAAGTGCGCGTGTATCAATTCCGCATATACCGGGCAGATTATAATCATTGAGCCATGTATTTAAGTCTTTGTTTGCGCGCCAGCTTGAAGGTGATGTAATATCTTCTCGAATAATTATGCCACAAGCTGCCGGATTGGATGTTTCAAAATCTTCTTCGTTAGTGCCGACATTGCCGATATGGGGGAATGTAAATGTGATAATTTGGCCAGCATAACTGGGATCTGTTATAATTTCCTGATATCCTGTCATTGAGGTATTAAAGCAAATTTCACCGGATTTTACGGTTTGCGCGCCAAATCCTTTCCCCCAAAACAATGTTTTATCAGCAAAAATAATTACAGCCGTTGCATTTAGGGGCTGTTTTATATTAGAAAAATTAGGCATATAAAAGAATCTCTCTAGCAGGGTGTCGCTAGAAGCGTATTTTATAAATAAAATAGAAGTAAAAGGAAAGATAAATCGTGGAAAAAAGAGAAGAATTTAACACAAAACTTAAAGAAGCCATGAAAAGCAAGAGTAAGATTGCCGTTTCAACGATTCGTTTAATCTTGGCAGCATTAAAAGATCGGGATATTTCTGCTCGCTCGAAAGGAAAAGCAGACGGTATTGAAGATTCCGAGATTTTATCCATGCTTCAATCAATGATTAAACAACGCAGGGAAGCATCAAAAATATATATTGATGCCGGACGTGAAGAATTAGCAGAACAGGAAGATTCTGAAATTAAAGTTATTGAAGAATTTTTACCACAACAACTTAATATTGAACAAATCACTGAAGAAGTTCAAAAAATTATTAAAGAGATTGGGGCAAATGAAATTAAAGATATGGGAAAAATTATGGCTATTTTAAAGTCACGTTTTACCGGTGAAATTGATATGAGTAAAGCCGGCGGTATTGTGAAAGAATACTTTAAACTGTAGATGATGTGACATAATATTGCGTGTAAAAGAAACTAATTGCTGTTAAAAAAATCACTACCTTTTTAACGTCAATTACAAAACGTATACGTTTTTGCACATTTACAATACTCTAACTCTGCAACTTCTGATATTTCTTCCTACTCAACTTCCAGCTACTCAGATTGCTTTCCATCTTCTCTAATCTGCGCAAGAAATACACTAACCGCCTTTTCAAGATTATCAGACAGGCCAGCAATATCATCGGCAGAAATTTTAAGCATTTGTGAAGATTGCCCTGTTTCTCCAGCGGCTGTTTGCACAGAGCCTATTTCACTTGCCACTTGCTGCGACGCTTGAGACACTTCATTGATATTTCGTGTAATTTCAGCAATAACAGAGTTTTGCTCCTCTACAGCACTGGCCGTCCCAGAAGATGCCCGATCTATATCGGAAATATTACTAATAATTTCCTGCATGGCTTTCACAGAATCCTGCGTTGCAATCTGAATTTCTGTAATACGTAATTCTATTTCCTCAGTTTTTTGAGCTGTTTTGCCTGCCAATTCTTTAACTTCCTCGGCCACAACCGCAAAACCTTTTCCAGCATCTCCCGCTCTAGCGGCTTCAATCGTTGCATTCAGAGCAAGCAGGTTTGTTTGATCGGCAATGTCTTTAATCGCCTCAACGACCTCACCAATATTTTCAACCAGCCCGTTTAGATCATTGACTTTCTGACTTGTAGAATTTGCGCTACTTGATGCCATATTAGATTTTGAAGCAACATCAGTTATCTGCGTTGAGATTTCCTGCGCGCTGGCTGTCATTTCTTCGGTTGCAGAAGCTACCGTTGAAACATTAGCGCTTGTTTCTTCAGCTGCCGAAACTACGGAAGCACTTGCTTCTTGTGTTTTAGAAGCTATGCCCTCCATATTTCTGGCAGCCCCTTGCAATGCCTCAGCCGCCGAAGACAGACTTTTAATCGTGCCCCCAACCTGAGAATCAAACTGATCAGCCATTTCACGCATCACGCGCTTTTTATCATCTTCAGCGCGTTGTTCAGCCACTTTCTGCTCTTTTTGCAAGCGCTTCGTTTCCATACCGTTTTCTTTAAAAACCTGAACCGAAGTGGCCATTTGCCCTATCTCATCCGCACGATCTATCCCCGGAATTTCAACGTCAAAATTATCCTTGGCCAGTTCCTCCATAGCCTCTGACATTCTTGTAATAGGCTTGGACAATTTTCTGGAAATAAACAAAGCAATCAATAAAACCCCCAGCAGAACGCCCAGTATAGAAAGAACAGCAAACATCTTCATGTCATTAATAGGAGCCATAACCTCAGCTTCATCAATCTCGGCCAGAATTGCCCAGCGCATACCATGGAAATCAATAAAACCATAGGCAGACACAACAGGAATACCCCGATAATCTAGAACAATCTCTACGCCTTCCTTACCTTCAAGAGCCAGATCTACGGTTTTACCAGGCACGTTTGTTTTCAAGATTGTTGATTCCTCTGAAAACCGTGAATCGCTACGCATAAAATGATCCTGACCGACAATATAAGTTTCACCGGATTCTCCCATACCAGCGGCAACCTGCATCACAGCATTAATACGGGCAATCGGCATTTGAAACACCAAAACCCCAGCCAACGATCCGTTATCATTTAAAATCGGCTGTGAAATAAAACTAGCCGCTGCACCATGACTCGGAGCATAAGCTTTAAAATCAAAAAACGCCTGATAATCAGCTTGTGGGTTATCTCGCGCAGCACGGAACACATTGCCAAGATCACTGTCTTTCCACTTACCTGTGTTTAAGTTTGTGGCATAATCCAATTCCTTAAACACCGTATAAACAAGATCACCTTTTGGCGTAAATAGAAAAATATCGTAATAATCACGCTGACGCAAAAAATGCCTAAACCACGGATGATATTTTGCATGAAACTGGCTATAAACCGATCCATCTTTTGCATAGTCCAACTCTTCTTTTTGTCCCGTTGGATGAGGATTGCCATCAATATAAAGTCTTTGAAGAATTTTAGTTTGATCTCCACGAAAACCAATCTCATTCCAGCCATTTGCAAAATCAAAAAGCGCTTGACGGACATATTCATTGTGGGACAAAGAAGAAAGATCTTGCTCAATTGAACCAAGATAATTACTTAAGGCACTCACCCGCGAGGCTTGAAGAGCAACCAACTTGTCTTCTGCCACAATCAAAGCATCATGTGACGCTTTGGTGATCGTAATAAAACCTGTCACGATAGCCGACAACATCGCCAAACACGTAATTAAAATGGGAAGTTTTTGTGATATTTTTAATTTTACCAAGCTCATAGCTCGCGCTCCTTCATCCTGAAGTTAAATATAAATTTCTGTACGCAGAGAGCCACAACGATAAGATGGTTAGAATACTACATTATCAGACATTAAAAAAGACTCTATCAAAAACTTTAAATGTATAACCAAGTCCAATAAACTAAACAATTAATGGCAGGGGCACCAGGACTTGAACCCGGGACCTACGGTTTTGGAGACCGTCGCTCTACCAACTGAGCTATACCCCTAAAAGCCTGTTAAGACGCGCTTATTGTTACTGTTTATTAAAAAAAATAGCAAGCGTTTGTGTACCGCAATAATTCAATACGTTTTACTGGTGAAATTGATATGGGTAAAGCTGGTGGTATTGTGAAATAATACTTTAAACTGTAGATGATGCGACATAATATTGCGTGTAATCGGTTAAAACTCTTGAAATTTAACAAACACAAACTTTACCAAAAATGGCAGTACCTGTAATCTGATGCTAACTATTCTCTAAATTCAGATTCTACAGCAAAGAAAAGCGTAATTATTTGACAGATTCTGAAAAACCTGTCACAACTGCGCCAAAATTTGATAAATGTTCTCTTATTTGAGATCAGAGCTTACAGAAAAGCATCCAAATCTTATAAGGATGCGTGAACATCAAACCCTCACTTTTTTCCGCAAAGTTCACATTTATGAATGAACGACCATTCGAGGTTTACCCTAGTGCACTGGGCATTGGGGGCGGCTTTGCTGAAACTTATGAAAGATATAAATAATGAATAATTTTGAAGGCTTCGGCCTATCCGGTGTGTTGAACAAGTCATTGTCCAAAATGGACTACAAAACACCGACCCCTATTCAGGTGCAAGCCATTCCGCTGGCACTGAAAGGTCATGATATTTTAGGCTCTGCGCAGACAGGAACAGGTAAAACTGCCGCATTCAGCATTCCGCTTATTGAATCGCTTTTACGTTCAGAGCGCGGCTCTGCGCTTGTACTGACACCAACACGCGAGCTTGCCAAGCAAGTTCTAGGCGTGATCCATGATCTGCTTGGCCGTGACAGCCAAATTAAAACCGCTTTTATCATTGGCGGTGAGTCTATGGGTAAACAATTCTCGCAACTTAGAGCAAACCCACGCATTATTGTTGGTACACCCGGACGCATTAACGACCATTTAAAACGCGGTTCTATAAAACTAGATGATACCGGATTTTTAGTCTTGGATGAAACAGATCGTATGCTGGACATGGGTTTTGGCGTGCAACTTGATAAAATTATCAAGTTTCTCCCCACGAAACGTCAAACCCTCATGTTTTCAGCAACACTGCCAAAAGGCATTATTACGCTTTCAGCAAAATATCTGAATAACCCGCAGCGTATCTCTGTTGGCAAGAGCAATGTAGTCGCTCAAAATATTAAACAAGAGGCCATGCATATCGAGCAGGCGGATAAATATAAAGAGCTTATCCTCCAGTTACATGAACGTCATGGCTCAATTATCGTTTTTGTTAAAACCAAATATAACGCTGATAAAATGGCGAAAAAGCTGCGTCAGGATGGTTTTACATCCGAAGGTTTGCATGGTGATTTAAGACAAAATAGACGTGACAAGGTGATGAAAAATTTCCGTCAGCAGAATTTCAGAATTCTGATTGCGACAGACATCGCGTCGCGTGGCCTTGATGTGCCACATATTGAGCACGTGATTAACTATGATTTGCCACAGGTAGCGGAGGATTATATCCATCGTATGGGTCGTACAGCCCGCGCTGGTGCTAAAGGATCTGCATTAAGTTTCGTGTCCCCGCAAGATGGTCGAAAATGGCATGCCATTGAAAGACTTCTTAACCCGGAAGCCGCAAACGATCACAGGGAACGGCCGCAAGGTAAGAACAAGGCACGCCGCAAGCCATATCGTGGCCGCCCTGAGAGCCGTCAAAAATCTTCAGACAATCATGGTGAAAAGCGTTCATGCAAGCGATCTAAACGTCCTGCTACATACCAAGCCAAACAAGGCCATCAGGGACAAAATTCTGAACAGTGCAACACTGAAGATCATGCGGAAAATCGTACATACGAACATAAGAAAAAACCGTCCAGCAAATTCATAAAAGATAGAAAACCAAAAGCTAAAAAGCATAAAACATATAATAAAAAGTTTAGCGGTTTTAAATCAGATGGTTCAGCGCCGATGAAAAGGCTCTCTAAAAGCAAATCGTCACACAAAAGAGCCGCATAGAAAACTACGTGTAAATGACAGGAACAGCAGGATTTGAACCCGCGACCTATGGTTTTGGAAGGCGGCCTTTATGGTAATTATGAGGTATACCCCTAAAAGCCTGTTAAGACGCACTCATTGTTACTGTTTATTAAAGAAAATGGCAAGCGTTTGTTAGCCGTGATACCATATGGGCCTGTTGCAAAATGGTCAAAAATCTTGGATTATATGATTGTATAATTTGGAGAATAACATGTCGCATCAAATGGAAATGATCAGCCTTGAAGAGTTGGTTCCTCAGTTTCACCAGTACCGTAAATTCATCAATGTTTTCAATTTTGCGAAGATCCGTCACCATCTAAAATCCGCAGAGAAAGACGCAAATTACAAGGGTTACGGTGTGGA
>JAGLMC010000051.1 GCA_023140215.1 Alphaproteobacteria bacterium | reverse complement strand
CTTGGCTTTTCAGATGCACAGCTTGCAAGCATTATGAATGTTGAAGAAGAGCAAATAAGAAAAGAACGATGGAAACACAATATTCATCCGGTATATAAACGTGTAGATACTTGTGCAGCAGAAATTCCATCTTCTACACCATATATGTATAGCTGTTATGAGCCGGGAACATTAAATGGAGATATTTATATTCCAACTTCTGATGCTCAAGAACATAATAAAGAAGTAAGTGTCCCTAGCATAACTCATAATGAAATAGACCCAAGCGATAAAGAAAAAGTAATTATCCTTGGTGGCGGGCCAAACCGTATTGGTCAAGGAATTGAGTTTGATTATTGCTGTGTACATGCAGCTTATGCACTTAAAGATGCCGGTTATGAAACAATCATGGTTAATTGCAATCCTGAGACTGTTTCCACCGATTACGATACTTCAGATAGATTATATTTTGAGCCGTTAACAGAAGAAGATGTAATAGAACTGATTAAAGCAGAAATTGAATCTGTAGATACTTGTTCTTCAATTCATAATTCTGATAACAACAAACAAAATAAATTAAAAGGCGTGATCGTTCAGCTTGGTGGGCAAACGCCTCTTAAACTTGCTAATTCATTATTAAATGCAGGTATTCCAATTCTTGGCACTGATCCTGATGCTATTGATCTAGCCGAAGATAGAGAGCGTTTTCAAAAACTCATTAATGATATCGGTTTAAAACAACCATTAAATGGACTTGCAAGTAATGCCGAAGAAGCTTTTGAAAAAGCTGAAAATATTGGTTTTCCTCTTGTAATACGTCCATCTTATGTCCTTGGTGGAGATGGTATGCAAATCGTACATGACATGGAACAGCTCAAAGAATATATTAATACAGCAGTAAAAATTTCCGGTAATGCTCCTGTTTTACTTGATCGCTATTTAAAAAGCGCAATTGAAATTGATGTTGATGCATTATGTGACGGTGAAGATGTCTATGTCTCCGGTATTATGGAGCATATTGAAGAAGCAGGAGTGCATTCAGGAGACAGTGCTTGCGTATTGCCACCACATTCTCTATCCAGAGAAATTGTTGATGAACTTGAGAAACAAACTATAAAGCTAGCTAAATCGCTTAAAGTTATCGGGCTTATGAATGTTCAGTTTGCTGTGCGTAAAAACGATGAAACAGGCAAACAGGAAATTTTTATTATTGAAGTTAATCCTAGAGCTTCAAGAACCGTTCCATTTGTTGCTAAAGCTACCGGTGTGCCTGTTGCTAAAATTGCAGCACTTCTTATGACTGGTAAAAAACTGGCAGATTTTAAAGATGTTTTATTAGGCATGAGACCGCCACATTATGCAGTTAAAGCTCCTGTCTTTCCATTTAATCGTTTTACAGGTGTAGAGCCACTCTTAGGGCCGGAGATGAAATCTACCGGAGAAGTTATGGGGCTGGATAAAGATTTAGCATGTGCAATTGCTAAATCACAACTTGGAGCTGGAATTGATCTTCCTATAAAAGGAAAAGTATTTCTATCTGTTAAAGACGATGACAAAAAATCTTTAATTCCTATTGCAAAAGAATTATCAAGCATAGGTTTTACACTTATAGCAACAGGCGGTACATGTCGTTTCTTAAAAGAAAACGGGCTTGAGGTTGAGCGAATAAACAAAGTCATGCAAGGACAACCGCATATTGTTGACGCTATTATCAATGGAGAAATTGATTTGATGATAAATACAACAACCAAAAGTTCTAAAGCAGTAGCAGACTCAGGCAATATACGTCGTATGGCGTTAATGAATAAAATTCCTTATTACACGCTTTTAACAGCAGCTACTGCCGGTGTGCAAGCCATCAAAGCATTAAAATCACGCGATATACAAGTAGCATCATTGCAAAGTTATTTTAAAGAAATAGGGGGACATATTAATTCAATGTGTCCCCGTTTCCCAGAAAGTAAATAAAAACGACTATAGCATAGTAGGCTTGACAGCTTTTATAAAAAACATTACCGTTTTTTTGTATCCCGCTGTTTATTGGCGGGGTTTTTATTTTTCTCATTAAATATAAAAAGAAAACATAAAATCATGGAGCAAGTGCCTATAACTAAAGATGGATTTTTTGTACTTGAAAAAGAACTTGAAGATCTTAAACGTGTGCAACGTCCAAATGTTATTGAGGCTATAGCTACTGCACGTGAACATGGCGACCTAAAGGAAAATGCTGAGTATCATGCTGCGCGTGAGCAGCAAAGTTTCATTGAAGGCCGTATTCAGGAACTCGAATTTGTTATAGGTAAAGCACAAATTATTGACCCTTCTTCATTAAGTGGGAATACAATAAAGTTTGGAGCTTCTATTATTATTGTTGATGAAAATACAGACAAAGAAGAAAGCTACACAATTGTTGGTGAATATGAAACAGATACAGATGCTGGAAAAATATCAATCACTGCGCCTATGTCAAGAGCGTTGATTGGAAAATCTGTTGGTGATTCTGTTGAAGTTCGTTCACCAAAGGGCATACGTATATATGAAGTTTTAGAAGTTAAATTCAATAAATAACTACATAGGGATTCCAAGCTCATCCTTAAATACTCGAATAGCTAATGATGATTTTACAGATGTTACATGAGGTGCTTTTATTAGTTTATTTTTATGAAAATCTTGATAGCTATCCCAGTCTTTAGCAATGATCTTAAGAATAAAATCAACATCACCGGCAAGCAATGTACATTCACGTATTAAAGATTGTTGCATAACAAATTTTTCAAATTCTACAAGGTCAGAATCTGATTGTCCGGTTAATTTAACAAATGCAAAAACTGTAATGCTATAACCAAGTGCATCAAGATCAATTTTAGCGTGATAACTCTTTATATAACCGGATTCTTCAAGAACACGCACTCTGCGCAAACAAGGAGGAGCAGAAATACCAACGCGCTGTGCAAGTTCAACATTTGTTATGCGACCTTCTTGCTGTAAGTTTTTGAGAATCTTTTTATCAATTTGATCTAATTTTAAACGGCGCATAAATAACCACGTATTTAATTTATTTCACTAACTACCAACAAGTTGATATAAAGTTGCGCAAAGTTGCTTGCAAGTCTTTTCACGGAAAAACACTAAAATAAATATTATGCTTATGAATAAAAATGATTTTACTTGCTGGATTGTTACGGAAGGAATGGCCGGAACTGAGAACCAGTGCCTTGGTATTACTGAAACACTTAAAATTACTCCAATTATTAAACGTATTTCTCTTAAGCAACCTTGGAAAATATTTTCTCCATATCTGGGATTTGAAAATAAGCATATATTTTCTTCTGCTCTCACACCACCTTGGCCGGATATTCTTATCACCAGCGGACGTAAAGCTATTGCAGTTTCGCGCTATATTAAAAAACAAAGTAACAGCAAAACATTTACATTACATATTCAAGATCCAAGAATATCATCAACGAACTTTGATTTGCTAGCCGTTCCAAAGCATGATCCGACACGAGGGAAAAATGTAATAACAACGATTGCTGCTCCTAATCGCATTACAGATAAAAAATTAAACGAAGCTAAAAAAACATTTAATTCTTTTGAAAAACTACCATCTCCCAGAGTTGCTGTTTTGATAGGTGGAAAAAGCCAAGCTTATAACATTAGCGCAAAAACAATGACAAAACTTGCGCATCAACTGAAAGCACTGGATGCAAGCTTGATGATTACAGCATCACGGCGCACAGGTGAGGAAAATAAAAATATCCTGCATAATATATTAAAAGATACAAAAGCATTTATCTGGGATGGAAATGGAGAAAATCCGTATATTGGAATATTAGCTTGGGCAGATACAATTCTTGTAACGGCAGATAGCGTATCAATGCTCTCAGAGGCTTGCACAACGGGTAAACCGGTCTATATGATTCCTCTGGATGGAGGAGGGGCACGTCTTGACAAATTACATACTAACCTTCAAACATCAGGCTGTTTGCGTATTTTTAAAGGGATACTTGAGCACTGGACTTATGAGCCATTACGAGACGCTGAAACGATTTCAAACGAATTGATAAAAAGATTGAAAGAAAAATCATGAATAATAATAACTTACACAGCAAAGTATTAATTATAGGATCGGGGCCTGCCGGCTACACGGCGGGTATTTATGCTTCCAGAGCAAACTTGAATCCATGTCTCGTTACAGGATTGGAACCGGGTGGACAGCTCATGATTACAACAGAGGTTGAAAATTATCCCGGTTTTGCAGAGGCTATTCAAGGTTCATGGCTTATGGAACAAATGAGAGCACAAGCTGAGAATGTCGGTACAAAAATAATTAGTGATTACATCAAAGAAGTTGATTTTTCATCACGTCCTTTCAAAGCTATAGGCGATTCAGGAACAATCTACACAAGCGATGCTGTTATTATTGCAACAGGCGCACAAGCGCGCTGGCTTGGCTTGGAATCAGAAAAGAAATATCAAGGTCGTGGCGTTTCTGCTTGTGCTACATGTGACGGTTTTTTCTTTAAAGATCAAGAGGTTGCAATCGTTGGTGGTGGAAATTCAGCCGTTGAAGAAGCGCTGTTTTTAACAAATTTTTGCTCAAAAGTTACACTTATTCACCGTCGTGATTCTTTACGTTCAGAAAAAATTCTGCAAGATAGATTGTTAAAACATGAAAAGATTGAAGTTCTTTGGGATACAACAATAAAAGAAATATTAGGCGATGATAGAGAAATGAAATCTCTGCATCTTAAAAATGTAAAAACCGGAGAAGAAACAAATTTTAAAACAAGCGGGCTTTTTGTTGCAATCGGTCATGCACCGGCAACATCTATTTTTAAAACACATTTAGATATGGATGATAACGGCTATATTAATACAGCACCGGATTCAACAGCTACATCAGTGTCAGGAGTTTTTGCAGCAGGAGACGTTTCCGATCACACATATAGACAAGCAGTTACAGCAGCGGGTATGGGGTGTATGGCCGCGCTTGAATCGGACAGGTTTTTAACTAAAGAAGAATGAACGAAATTTTATAGTGGGGATATATTGCTTTAATGTGTCCCCGTTTCCCCAAAAAATAAATGAACATAATAATATTTTCACAATACCCCTTGACACTTATCATAAACTGTGATAGGAATATATACTTATACATGGGGCAGTTGTATCTTCACTTATTATGAATAAACACTTCTCGATGAGGATAAGGGATCTCTATATTGTGTTCTTTAAATGTATCCCAGAGTGATAGCATTACTTCGCCTGTTACGTTTGTTATGCCTTTTTGTGCATCTTTAATCCAAAAGCGAAGAGAAAAGTTTAATGAACTGTCTCCAAATTCTGTTAACCAGCATACTGCTTTTGGTGTTTCAATAACTCGTTCTGGAATAGCAGCGGCTTTTGCTGCAAGCTCAATTACTTGGTGTGGATCAGAATTATAATGAACGCCAAATGTCGTTTCTATACGGATAAGATTATTTCCGTGTGACCAGTTAATAACGCGGTTGGTTATAAAATCTTCGTTTGGGATCAGGTATGATTTATTGTCGTGTGTAATAATTTCTGTGTAGCGCGCTCCCATATTATTGACCCAGCCAAAAGTACCGCTGTTTTCTAATTCAATAATATCTCCCGGAGTGATGGATTTATCCATCAAAAGAAGCAGGCCGCTAAACAAGTTTGAGACAACTTTTTGTAAACCAAAACCAATTCCCAAACCAACAGCACCGGAAAATACAGTAAAGATAGATAGGTCAATGCCTGCGCTTGTAACTCCTATTAGAAGAGCAAAGGTTATTAGCGTAATACGGACGATTTTTGCAATCAGAACTTGCGAGGAGCGTGTAAGACTTTTACTGCGTAGAACGTGACGTTCTGCAAATGTTGAAACAAATGTAGCCAGATAAAGCAGGATAAATAGTGCAAAAGTACCTTTAATTACCGCTAGTGTAGATAGTCGAAAAGTACCGATATTAAAGCCAAAAGCATCGAGCATTGTGGCGGTTTGTTCTAAAATTCCAAAAATACTGAGTGCCGCTACAATCCAGATGGATAACGCAAAGAAATTCCGTAGCATGTTATTCCCAACAAATTGCAGTGCGATACGAATAACGATCCAAGCTAGCAGGACTTTCATAATGCCTTCGATCAGATAAATATTCATATCCACAAGAGCCAGACTGACTAACTGTGTAATCAGGAACATCATACAAAGCGTAGTTAGATGAAAGATAAGTCGTTGTATATTATTTAATGAACGTTTTACACGTATTGGAATTTCAAGATTATCAATAATCTGAGAACTTTTACGTTTCACAATGCGATAAAAAACTGCGCCGATAATAAAAGAAGCAATGATGATAAGGACTTGATATAACGTATAAATACTCCAAAAATGCTCTCCACACCATGTAACAAGCGTATTCCATATTTTATCTATGTCAAATGTTTCCAACATGTAATTAAGAGTTCCTTTAAGCTTCTAAAAAGTTCATGCGCTGATTAGTTTTATAGCTTCTTTTGGATATTGCGCTTGAAAAGTATCATTAAAATCTACCGAGTGCGCCATTAAACGAAAAAATATTGGTCCACATAAAATATCGACTGCCATTTTTGTATTTATACTTGCGCGGAATTCTCTGTCTTTTTTGCCTTCTTCAACATTGTATTCAATTGCATCAATCAGCGGAGCGAGGAAGTTTTCATCAAAAATCTTTTGAGATTCTTCATTGGATTGAGATTCACTAAATAGTTGCGCTATAGTCTCGCCGTTTTTGCTATTAAGCAAACGGATTAATTTTTCAAGTTGTATAGTGATTGCTTCAGCATTATTTTTAGGTGTTGGAGTTGCGCTTTGCATGCTTGGCTGACTAATGAGCGCATCCATAATAATTGCTGTTTTGTTTGGCCACCACCGGTAGATTGTTGTCTTTCCGACCTTTGCTTTTTTGGCTATGGCTTCAATGCTGAGTTCTTGCACAGATGTTTGTAGAAGTAGTTTATTCGTTGCATTCAGGATAGCTTTGCGTGATTTTTCACTGCGCGGGCGGCCTTTTTTAGCAGATGTGTTTATTGTGTCTTGAATCATAAGAGTCTCCTCCGCGCTTCGTTATTAAACTGTTCGTATCGTATTGAGTGAGGAGATGATGAACCTATCGTCCATGGAAAGCAAGAGAGAATTTTTTTAATATTTACGTTTATATTTACGTTTATATCTGCGTTTATATCCGCGTTTATTTAATGCCTATCCACTGTGAGCCGTTACAATATTGCATGACGGTATGGTCAACATTATAGACCATTTCACCGGCCACGCCGTCGGGAGATGTGCATATTCCACTTGTCGGCTCTTTCTCACAGATGTATGTAAAATTACTACCACAGGTTGCATCGTTCCATTTTACTAAACCATCCAGTTGTAAGCAATGTTCGTTACCTCCTGAATTATCCGGTTCAGACATATCTTCTTTCCAAAAAGCATCTAATCCGTTTGTAGTCGAGCCGGTATTATCGCCCTGCCAGAACTGGACTCCGTCCAACATACCGCCTTTCCATCTCCATTCCCCTTCGATTAGATCATCTTTTCCGCCAAGCCATGCACCACTGCTTCCAAAATTTTCCATTATATCTTGTTCAGCTTGCGTTGTGACAACGGCAAGATAATCGCCGTTAGCCTGACATGCGCCTTGCGCTGCTGCCCAGTTAGTTGCTGTTGTTTCCAGATAATAACAATGTCCGCTATTCGTATCTGTGTATTGAACATCTCCCAATCCTGAGCAATCTGCTTTGTAAATTCCTCCTGTTGCGGAGTATAAACTTTCGACTTCTGCCAGTGATAATGCACGGTCATAAATGCGTATATCGTCCACTTCACCGGTGAAATATTCTCCTATTGTGCATTTTTTTGATATGCACAAAGGTGAGTTATTGACTGTTGTTGCGACTGAGCCATCGGCAATGGAATCGTTTAGACTTCCGTTAATATATAGTTTGAGCGTGCCTCCGTCTTTTACAAAAGCATAATGCTGGAAAGTATCCGTATCTTGTGTTCCCGTTGAAACAACTTCCGTGTAGTTCGTACCATCATATCTTGCGCCAATTATTTTTTTAGTTGTGTTTACATATCTGATAATAAAAGGATATCCGCTAACTCCGCCATCCCATTTTTCTATAATGCTATTCTGGGTTGATGTTAGATCATTCTGCACAGCAGAAGGTGTTTTTATCCACGCTGAAACGGAGAAATCATCATTTGTATCAAAATCAATAGCGTTATCATCAGGAATTTCAATTGTGTCATTAATACCGTCAAACGTGATTGCACCGCCACTTTTACCTGTTGAGCTTGTGATGGCAGCTTCACCGCTCCATGTTCCTGTGTTTGTTCCGGCAGAATCGGCAACAGATGTTCCTGTGGATTCATTAAGCTTCCAATGTCCTGCCAGACTGTTTATTTTATTGTAAATTGTTTGTACTTCATTTTCACTTAATGCTCTGTCGTAAATGCGCACGTCATCGAGACGTCCTTGGAATTCTTTTCCATCCCATCTTTCGTTTCCTAATTTTAATGGACCTCCTGCATATGATACTATTGTATTAGGGACACTGGCCGTAACTTCTGTATCTAGTTCTCCATCGATATAAAGTCTGATAAATGTGCTGCCTTTAAACGTTGTACAGACATGCATCCATTCATTTTGTTTTACAAGATTGTCTGAACCTTCAATGACTGTTGAACTGAGGGAGTTTGGTAGGAATGATATTGTGTCTGTGTGTCCTGTTGTTCCGGCGATGTCATCAATGTAAACTTTCCAGCCGTGATATCCGCCTTGGAAGTGTGCTACTGGTGTATAATCTCTTGCTATTACTCCTCCTGTATAATACATCCAAAAACATATTGATGCTTCTGCTTTCCCTAGAATAAGATTTCCACTTATTTCTACCTGATCGTTATCACCATCAAAATCTAAAGCTTCTCCGACTTCACCGGCTACCCAATCATTGGCAGCATCCATGTTTATCAATGTTCCGTCATTTGATTGAGCGTTGTCAGCAGCGGTAGAGCTTCCTGTTCCATCATCAAGAGGCCAGTGCCCTACTAGATCTTTGGTAAGATCATCAGGTGAGAGTGCATTTACATTGATTTGTGATCCTCCATCGTCAATTTTAGTGCCCATCGCAATCCAAGCAGTACCGTTGCAATATTGCATTAAACCTTCCGGAAAATTGTAATGCATTTCACCTGCTGCTCCATTAGGGGCGGAGCATGTGCCTCCCACTTGGTTATAGGCGCGTAGCCCACCACTACTGTCAGCAACGTAGACATAATTATCATCGCCATAGATACTTTTAGGGTCAGCACTTTCAGTAGCTAGATTATCAATATATGTTAAATTTGTACCATCAAAACTTACAACTCTGTTGCCTGCATATATATATTCACCTTTGCTCCATATTGGACGACCATAGGTCAAGTTAATATTATCCAGTTCTGTGAAGGTGGTGCCGTCAAAAGTCAGGACATATAATAATCGGTTAGACCAATCGCTCGTATAAATATAAGTTTCGTCTCCCCAGACATAGTGATTATGTGGCGTAACAAAAGTTCCAACATTTGTAAAATTTGTGCCATCAAATGTATAGGCGTGCAAGCCATTATCAAATTCAGATACGTAGATATAAGTTCCGTCTCCCCATATATCACGACCAGAGACAGCTAGTGTCCCCACTTCTGTTAGTGTCGTGCCGTCAAAGGTAAAAGCTTTTAGGTCAGTATCAATGGTGTAAATATATGTTCCATCCCCCCAAATAACATCAATGCTATTCGAATTGAGATCATCTAATTCTGTAAATGTTGTACCATCGAATGTGACTGCGCGAATATCCCAAGAACCGCCCACATAAATGTAGTTTCCATCACTCCAAATAGCACGTGAAAACCCCATGCCATTATAGTTTCCAGCTAATGTAAAATTTGTTCCATCAAATGTCCAAGCATTGATATCATTATAGGGTGTTGCTGTGTAAACATAGGTACCGTCACTAAATACAATATTTGAGGATTCTGCAACATCAGGATCATTTGAAATAGCAAGTTCGGTGAATGTCGTGCCGTCAAAGCTATAAGTACGTAAACCACGGGAGCCATCAGTAATATAGATATAAGTACCGTCTCCCCATACATTGTAGGCGCTGCCGGGAGTATCAAGAGAGCCTTTTTCAGTGAATGTTGTGCCGTCGAAGGTATATGCGTAGATTCCCAAATATCCTCTAGTAATATAGATATATGTGCCATCACCCCAGACTCTATTAAAATTGTTTGTACCGGAAGTAAGAGCACTTTTTTCTGTAAAAGTTGTGCCGTTAAAAGTATAAACATGTACTTTGTTAGCAGCATTCATGCCATCGGTAACATAGATATAAGTTCCATCGCCCCAGACTGCACCAACGGAGCTGTATGTGCTTTCGTTGCCTTCTTCAGTGAAGGTTGTGCCGTCAAAGCTATAGGCACGTACAGAGTCATAATCAGCAACATAGATATAAGTACCATCTCCCCATACATCGTGGGCATTTCCGGGGGTATCAAAATAGCCTTCTTCGGTGAATGTTGTACCATCAAAGGTATATGCACGCACTCCAGAGCCATAATCAGCAACATAGATATAAGTTCCGTCTCCCCATATATCTTGAGCGGTGCCGGGCGTATTAAAAGAGCCTTTTAATGTAAAGTTTGTGCCGTCAAAGGTATATGCGCGTATGCCATAGGTAGAATTAGCAACATAAATGTAAGTACCATCGCCCCAAACACCTCTGGCATAGTATGTATCAACATGGGCTTTTTGAGTTAACGTTGTTCCATCGAAGGTATATGCAAAAAGTCCATCATAGTAATCAGTAACATAGATATATGTGCCGTCTTCCCATACACTATTGACGCTATTCATTGGATTTATAACACCTACAGGATTGGTAATATCATCAATGACATCTCCTTTTCCCATATTAATCCAGTCCGTATCGTTACAATACTGCATAACACCTGCATTGACGTTGTAGTTAATTTCTCCTGCGACTCCATCGGGATTGGTGCAAGCAGCGTTCGCTGTAGATACGGCGCATACAAAAAAAGCTGTGAGCGCAAAGGTTAGCAGCTTCAAGTGCTTTAATTGTGTTTTTAGATTTAAAAACAAAATATTAAAATCCATCTCTTGTTCGATTTATCTTACTATTATC
>JAGLMC010000050.1 GCA_023140215.1 Alphaproteobacteria bacterium | reverse complement strand
AACCTTGGCAAGGTTGTGCTCTACCCCTGAGCTACGCTCGCATCCTTGGGTTTGAGAACTCGAAATATAGTGAATTTGAAAAACAATGCAAGTGTAAAAAATAAGTAAAAGCTTTAATACAGCTCACCTACCTTGATAAGTGGTGCTTTGTAGCCAATCGGCTCACGATTTGGAAATAATGAATAAATAATAACATTAGGACTGCTTTCAATAGAATCAATCATATCTTTAGGCACCTCATAGTGCATGAGATCACTTTCATCATCTTCATTATTATAGACCAACATCATTAGTTTCTGAGTGCGGTAGAACTCAACGCGTTTGACGATTTCTGGTAAAGGTTCATCACTTACCAGCATTACGCCACCGTCATTGAGTATGCCAAGTTCTATTTTCATTAGACTATAAATCCTAAAGGTGGTGTTGGATTAAGAGAGAGATCAGAAGATATATCGCTGCTCGCAATTTTGAAGGCGTCCTTAACATTCTTTAACGTTTGTTGTGGACCATACATATCATAGAAGGCAACACCAAGTTTTGTTATCGGTGATTTTAGTTCTTCCTCAATGCTGGTTATTTTATCTGAGGAAAGGTCTGGATTCTCAAGTTCTGAGAGTAATCTTTCTTCTTCTTCGCGTGCACCTTGAGGGAGCATGTGAGCACAAATTATAGGGGGCATACGTCCATAAAGAGCTTTTTCTTCATGTGAAGTTCCTATAAGGGCATTTTTAGGAATGCCGGCTTTATAATCCTCATAAACCTTATCGCTCCAAATTATATCTATTTCTGACCCCACGCTCATTACATTGCCTCAATGACAGTATCCACTGACATCAATAATATAGGAAAAACATTAAGAAATACTTACTACATAAAATGCTATCTATCTTGATTTATGCGGGTTTCAAGGGCATAACAGAAATATGAATATACAAGATGAAACTACAAAGAATGTGCCACTTCCAACCAGTCCTGATATTTTGCTGAAAACATTAGATATGCTTGATATCGACTATAGGATTTATAAACATGAACCTATTTTCACAGTAGAAGAAGGAATTCATTTAAAGGCTGAAATTCCCGGCGTGCATTGCCGTAATTTGTTTTTACGTGATAAAAAGAAAAAAATGTTTCTTGTTGTGGCTGCTAATGAAACAAAAATAAATCTTAAAACCTTACCTGATTTAATTGGTTCAGCGCGCTTGTCTTTTGGCTCAACGGAAAGGCTATGGATGTATTTGGGTATTCGTCCCGGTTCAGTATGTCCTTTTTGTGTAATGAACGATAAAGAGCATGCGGTGCAAGTTATTCTTGATGCTTCTATGATGAAGGCAGATATTGTAAATTATCATCCGCTTGATAATGCACAAACAATCTCGCTCACTCCTGATAATATGCTGAAATTCTTTACACATACGGGGCATAAGCCACAAATAATAGATATAAAATAGATCAATAATCATTTTGTGTTGGCTATAATTATTTACAAGTATCTTCACTTTTTTTAAAATGACGGTTATAAAGGTGTTCATGAGTACGGAAATTGATCCTAAATTACTGGAAATTCTTGTTTGCCCGCTTACAAAGGGGGCTTTGCGCTATGATAAAAGTGCCGGTGAATTAATTTCCGAACAGGCAAAGTTGGCTTATCCTATTCGTGACGGTATTCCAGTAATGCTGGTAGATGAGGCTAGAAAGCTCGAAGATTAAGTTTTTTATTGTATTTTTCTTCTGTTTTATGTTTTTATAATTGCCATGAACATTTCAATAGCTCTAAATCTTGATCTATTATTGCTCCTTATGTGCCCTTGAGTGGGCATGAGACGAGTTTTTCGTTTGCGCTTAAGGGATAAAAAAATTTCCAAAACTTAAATTTAAAGACAATTAATGTCATTTTGAACGATTAGCAGGGAAATCTTGCAATTATCTTGATATTTTTTGTTTATATTCGAGATGAGAGAAAAGAAAGAATAATGACAGATAATATAATAATATTTGATACGACATTGCGCGATGGTGAGCAATCTCCGGGTTGTGCTATGAATCTTGAAGAAAAGCTGAAAATGGCCGTATCTTTGGATGAGCTTGGTGTGGACGTAATTGAAGCCGGATTTCCAGTAGCTTCACCGGGTGATTTTGAGGCAATAAGTGAAATTGCAAAGAATGTAAAAAATGCTACTGTATGTGCGCTTGCACGAGCTATTGAGGCAGATATTGAGTCTGCTGGAAATGCTATTAAATTGGCACAAAATGGGAGAATTCATACTTTTATTTCAACTTCACCATTACATATGAAATATAAGTTACAAATGTCTCCAGATGATGTTTTGGATTCAATTACTAAAAGTGTAGTTTTCGCACGTACATTTACAGATGATGTTGAATGGTCGGCTGAAGATGCCTCTCGTACCGAGGAGGATTTTCTTTGCAGAGCTGTTGAAACAGCAATTAAGGCCGGTGCAACTACAATTAATATTCCTGATACGGTTGGTTATTCTGTTCCAGAAGAATACGGAGCAAAAATCGCTATGTTATTCAAGAATGTTCCAAATATTGATAAAGTAATCATATCGACACATTGTCACAATGATTTAGGGCTGGCTGTTGCAAATTCTTTGGCCGGTATCGCCAATGGTGCTAGACAGGTGGAATGCACAATTAACGGTATTGGAGAAAGAGCAGGTAATGCTGCATTAGAGGAAATCGTTATGGCGTTGCGTACGCGTCCTGATGAGCTTCCTTTTAATACTAATATTGATACAACAAAAATTACAAAAACATCGCGTATGCTTTCAACAATTACAGGCTTTAATGTGCAACCAAATAAAGCGATTGTTGGCGCGAATGCTTTTGCACATGCAAGCGGTATTCATCAGGATGGAGTGCTTAAAAATGTGCAGACTTACGAGATTATGACGCCTGAATCTATAGGACTTAATGATAGTAAATTGGTAATGGCCAAACATTCAGGGCGACATGCCTTTCGTAAGAAGCTTGAAGAGCTTGACTTTGAGCTTGATGATGATGCACTGCAAGAAGTTTTCGCACGTTTTAAAATATTAGCTGATAAGAAAAAAGAAATCTTTGAAGAAGATTTAATTGCTTTGGTTGAGGATGAGGTTATTCGTGAAAATGAAACCATTCAGTTTGTATCACTTCAGGTACGTGCCGGCTCTACAGGGCCGCAAACCGCAGAGATTGTTTTAAATATTGAAGGGAAACATCATCAAATTAAAGTTGAAGGTAAGGGGCCTGTTGATGCTATTTTTAAAGCCATAAGGGAAATTTATCCGCATAAAGATGCACGGTTATTACTTTATCAGGTTAATGCGGTTACCGGTGGAACGGATGCACAGGCAGAAGTTACAGTACGTCTTGGAGAAAATGAACGTACGGTTATTGGTCAGGGAGCAGATACGGATACATTAGTAGCCTCAGCTCGTGCATATGTTAACGCATTGAATAAACTGATTATAAAGCGCGATAAACTTAATCCTCAACGTGGTGATATATAGTCATATTATAATGCTTACACTATAATTAAATGATCTTAAATTAAGTTTATTCTGTCACCCGTCCCTGAGTCATAGTCAAAACTTTCTGGCTTGTCTCAGCTAAAAAATCCCGATCGTGGGAAATAATCACATATGCAATATCAAGCTCGGTGAGAATTTTAATAAGTCTAGCTCTGGTTGTCGAATCTAAATTATTAGTCGGCTCATCCAAAAGCAAAACCTTAGGTTGCATAGCCAAAATAGTGGCTAGAGATACCAGTTTTTTTTCACCGCCGGATAGTTGATGAGTAATTCGTTTTTCAAGCTCGGCTAATCCAAGATCGCCAAGAGTCTGAATGGCTATCTGTCGAGCTTTAACCGGACCAACACCGAGATTAAGCAATCCAAAAGCTACATCTTCAAGCACCGTAGGCGAAAAGAGCTGGTCATCAGCATCCTGAAAAAGCAAACCAATCTCTTGGCGTAATTTTTTAAAATGTTGCGCATTGCGCATCTCATTACCTTTAAAAAATAACATGCCTGAATCCGGTTTAAGCAATCCCATAATGATATGAAAGAAAGTAGTTTTACCACAGCCGTTAGAACCAATCAAACCAAGATGCTGTTTTTCATGCAGGGTAAAATTTATCTTATCCAATATTGGTTTTGTTGCACCGGAATAAGTATAGGAAACATCCTGTAATTTGATTAATGGCAATTGAGTCATGATTTTCTCATGTAAATAAAAATTCCAAACCAACGAGTCCAATCACGATGATTAATATGATAATCAGAAAAATCAAGTCACCTTTACCCATTACCTGTTCATTCAAGGTATAAAATCGACCGTGAAAACCACGCAATAGCATAGCTTGCCCTACTCGCTCAGTTCGATTCCAGCTCTTTACCAAAGTCATACCAAAAAGATGCCCATAGGTTCGGTAAGTATGGAGATTAGTTCTAGGACAAAAACAACGAAGCTTGGCAGCTCGAACCAAACGCTGATATTCTTGATTAACCACAAAGATATAACGATAGGAAAATAACAGCAACAGGCAAAGTTTAGTCGGTAATCGCAATCTCTCCAGACCGTGCCCCAAGTCAGCTACAGTAGAAGTAGCCAGCAAAGTGATAAAAAATAGAATAATACCATTTGTCTTGATAGTAATCAGAGCAACTAATTCAATCCCTTGTTTGCTAAGAACTATTGAACCAAAGCTAATCATATCGCCGGGATAGGTTAAAGGCAGAGTGAGCCAAAGAAGCCCGATAAAGCTATTCACCACCAGCATCCGTATTAGCACCTGATTTAAGTCAAGTCTGGATAAAAACAACAGAATGAGACCCACCACCAATCCGGCTAGACCGGTAAAAAAACTCTGACAGAGAGAAATCACCAGAGTCAAAGCCATAGCTCCGACTAATTTGACTCTGGTGTCAGATTTATGCAACAGGGAATCGCCTTGGCTGAAACCCTCAAAGATCATTTAGATTGATACTCATCCAAATAAATCCACAACACTGCACCTAACTCAACAGCTTTAGCTTCACCTTGTGGATTATTCAAAACATAGTCAGCCTCGTTCAAAGCTGAAAAACCCCACCAACCGGCTCTTGAACAACTAAAGGAAAAAATACCGTTAGCATCAGCCTTGATAACCTGAGTGACATGATAATCACTAGGAGCTTGAAGAGAGCCGTCCTGATTATAAAACTCTACCTCCACCTCGGCATAAGGAACAGGGGCGTTATCTAACAAAACCTTACCATTAAAACTATTACCGGCATAATTACCAAATGGTCTAAGCAAGGGAACAATCTCGGTTGGCAACCCCATTGCTTGATCCCAGCTTTCATCAGCACCAAAAGCAGCAACAATAGTCTTGGTATAATGAATGATAGATAAATCCTCAGCCGGTTCCCAATAAGGCTTAGGTTCCATAGCAAAGTGATATACTCCCGGTTGGTTTACTTGATATGTAGTCTGCCATGATTGATGATCCATAACCTTGATCTCTTCGAGTGAGTTCAAAAGATCAGTTTTATTACCGTCTTTCATAACATAGAATTTTTCCGGTTTAGTCATATCCATACCGGTAAGCTCAAAGGGATGTGAAAAAGACAGAGTAAGCTCTACGGATTTTTTTTCTTGAGTGACAATATTCTCTGATGGAATCACCATACCAAAATGAGCCATAGCCTGACCAGCAGCTCCTAAAAATAAGCCTGCTACACAACCGGCCATAATTATTTTTTGTATCATTTCTTTTCTCCTTGTTTTGATTTGAAATACGCAGCAATTCCTGCAATACCGAATATATAACCGATACCACCCAGAATATCTTGAAAGCTTGGCTTTTGATTCATTACTTCAGCCAGCATGTGTTTGATAGGGCTAAGCTTTTTGTCCATAGCCTCTTCCACCACACGGCGGATAAGCTCTTCGTCAGTAGAAATAAGCTTGCTGTATGAGGTTTTTCCCTCTGATAAAATTTTCTCGTTAGTCAAATAATCTGCTGCCTCCAGCAACCATTCGCCCCGATGACCTTCACCGGCATTAATAATAACCCGTAGATTTAACTGTTTTTCTCTAGCCTCTTCCGGAATTTGAAATTGAAATTGCCCCCGATCATCAGTACGGCAAGTAAGCAAAATTCTATCGCTAGCCGCATCCTGAACTATAATCTCCGAGTTTTTAACAGCCCGCCCACCGCTAAAGGCAGTCTCACCAACTATTACTTCACCCTCACTATAAGCAAATATTCTCACCTTATGAGCCTGCGAAACTGATGGCAAAAGACAGAAGACAGAGACCAGCAGACAAAAAGTAAATAATATTTTCTTTAGTATCAACATTCTTTAATTCCTAATTTTTTAATTCCTAATTGTAATATTTCCGGTTTAACACGGGTCAAAAAAGAAATAATAAACATGGTTATAAAACCCTCGATTATCATCACCGGCAAATGAGCAATTACAACAATCTTAGCAGTGGATATGAAACCTGAATCCGATAAAGTCAGAGCCAAAGCCATGAACATGGAAGCTAAAAAGACGGAAAGAAATCCTCCAATAAATCCAGCTACAGACCTATATTTAGATTGCTCTAGCCATGGTCGCAACAAGTAGAAACAAAGTAGAGCCGGAACTGCCATGTTAAAAGTATTAACCCCCAGAACTACAATGCCGCCGTACTGGAAAAAAATAGCCTGAAGTAACAAAGCTACAAAGATTGCTGGAAAACTGACCCAGCCTAACATCACACCGAGCAAACCATTAAGAACCAAATGGACACTACCCGGCCCCAAAGGTATATGAATGAGGGAAGCTACAAAAAAAGTAGATGACAGGATAGCTACACCCATAATTCGATCATAATCTAACTTTTTCAAACCAATAGCGATACCTATCACGGTCAAGACCCCTCCACCAAGCAATATCGGTGCTGATAATATACCTTCTGAAATATGCATACAGCTTACCTTGTGTTACAAATTTACAAATTGTGTTACTGATAAATAGAAAATACTACCGCTTCATTATTGAAGAGCCTTGCCTGTACTGCTCATAGCCAAATTACCATCTCGAATCCCACGCAAAGCGATAAGCTTGTTTGCCAATTCTTGTATCTCTCTAGATTTACCACGAGCAATAATAACCTCCATACAATTATTGTGATCCATATGAACATGAGTAGAAGAAATAATGTGGTGAGGGAAATCATGCTGCGCCTTAGTCACCTTTTCCTGAAGCTTGGGATGGTGATGGTCAAAGATCAAACTGATAACACCCATTACCTGTTTATTTGCTTGCCATTCCTTTTTAACCAAAGCCTTCCTAATCATATCTCGAATCGCTTCTGAACGGTTATTATATTGATGATCCTGAATATAATAATCAAACTTTTCCAAAAGATCTTCCTCAAGGGATATGGAAAAACGTTTCAACATTTTAATATTTTGCTCCTCTAAAAAATTCTTGACCGTCAGTTCATTATAAATCCACTGCAATTACATTGGAATAATTGCACCAAATAAAACTAACTTATAACACTTATTTTTAATTCGTGTTACCAGAGCATCTTTTTAATTCTCTGTCAAGAAACAAACAATGACAATGTCACTTGCGCCCTTGGGTAGAAAGTAAAGTAATAGGGAAAATAATGAGAACACATTAATTTAGTGTGTCTCAGTTTTCCAAAAAAAATAAAAAAGATTTTTCTTGACTTTTGGGAAAAAGTGTAGGAATATATTCAGCAGTAACGCCATAAATCCGTTTAAATGATATTTTTTGTACCGATTGATGTTCATTTAATAAAAATCAATTCTCATTCTTTGAATGAAAATTAATATCAAATTTTTTTAAATCATGATTAATTAAAAAATTATAAATCTTTTTTTGTGGGAACGCTCCATACCTTTTTTTTGTGTGGGGGAAAAATCGGGACAAAACGTCCCCTCAAAAAAAGACTTAATTAAAT
>JAGLMC010000005.1 GCA_023140215.1 Alphaproteobacteria bacterium | reverse complement strand
CACTATTCATAAAATCAGCAAGAGTACTCTGCATGAGAGCATCCGGGTTTGGTATATTGTTTCTGGGGGAAGAGGATAAAATATTAGAGCCTTCTTTAGTAATAAATTTACTCATATTTTCTGCTAAGCAAGAACAAACTTTATTATAGTTTTTCAGGTTTTTGCGTATTTCCTTATTTCCAATACATTCATTATTAAGCAAGTCATAAACAGGATATTCCATGCAAGGTACATAAATGAAGGCCATAACGCGGCTGCGTTGAAAAGCACCTTCTTTTGTGTTTGTGAACATAGCTCTAATTTCTTCGATACTCATTGTTTCTTGTATTTTTGCAGATGTGCAGCCACAAAGCATTTCTTGTGAAAATTTAGTCATAATCGGGTCATGCTTGCTCATGCAAGAGGTGAAATATTTATTTGCAAGCTCTTTGCTGCTTAGTGTATCTGTAGAATTCTTGTTACTTTTTTTATGTAATTCGAGTGATTTTTCCATTTCTTCTTTGGCTATTTGATCTTCGCTTTTATGCTTTTTAAGGAAAATGTCGTTTGCTATTGCATAAGGAGTTGCAATGGAAAAACACAAAAGCAGTAAAATAAGAAAAGTTCTCATCCGTAAAGTATAGCCTAAAATTTTAGTATAGGTGATTTTATTTAGGCATACACTTAAATTGTGCAGCCTTTTCTATAGTACCGGCAATTTTTAGAACAGTTTCTTCATCCCATGCTCTACCTGTGATTTGAAGGCCAAGAGGAAGTCCGTCTTTATCTATGCCACTTGGAATAGAGATTCCCGGAAGTCCGGCAAGATTGCCTGTCACTGTAAATACATCATTCAGGTACATTTTGATTGGATCATCTTCATTCTCGCCAATAGCAAAGGCTGCCGATGGTGTTGTAGGCGTTAGGATTGCATCGCATTTTTCATAGGCTTTTTCAAAATCTTCAAGGATTAGGCGGCGTACACGTTGAGCTTTGCGGTAATATGCATCGTAATAACCGGCAGAGAGAACATAAGTGCCCATCATAATTCTGCGCTTAACTTCTTCACCGAATCCTTCTGCTCTTGTTTTTGCATACATATCCTGAAGGTCGTTTTCATTAGCTCGGTATCCATAACGCACGCCATCATAGCGTGCAAGATTGGAAGATGCCTCAGCCGGTGCGATAATGTAATAGGCGGGCAGGGCGTATTTAGTATGTGGAAGGCTTATGCGTACAGCTTTAGCTCCTGCATCTTTGATCCATTCAATGCCTTGCTCCCAGAGCTTTATAATTTCATCAGGCATGCCATCAATGCGATATTCATCTGGAATACCGATTTTCATACCTTTTATATCCCCGTTCAGGGACTTGGAATATTGCGGTACTTCTTTATTGGCCGAGGTGCTGTCCATTGGATCATATCCTGCCATAGATTCCAGTAGTAAAGCGGTATCTTCAACAGTGCGTGCAAACGCTCCAGGAGTGTCGAGTGAAGAGGCAAAAGCTATAACTCCCCATCGTGAGCAGCGTCCATAAGTTGGCTTCATTCCTACAATGCCTGTAAAGCTTGCCGGTTGGCGAATAGAGCCACCTGTATCTGTTCCTGTTGCTCCCATGGCAATGTGCGCACTTACAGCAGCAGCAGAGCCACCTGAAGAGCCACCCGGAACAAGATCAGTATCATCTCCATCACGCTTCCACGGGCTTATAACATTGCCAAAATAGCTTGTTGTGTTTGATGAACCCATAGCGAATTCATCAAGGTTTGTTTTTCCAAGCATTATTGCGCCATTAGAAAATAGATTTTTTGTTACAGTTGATTCATATTCAGGCTTGAAACCTTCCAGTATTTTACTGGCAGCGGTTGTTTGAACATTTTTTGTGCAAAATAAATCTTTAATAGCCAGAGGGATTCCATCAAGTAGACCTGCATTTCCCTTAGCTCGGCGATCATCAGAGGCTTTTGCCTGCTTAAGTGCAATCTCAGGAGTTTCTGTAATAAAAGCATTAAGCTTTTTTGCTGATTGCATAGCGTCAATATGTGCTTGCGTTAACTCTTGCGCTGTAAAGTTTTTATTTTCCAGCCCTTTTAGAGCATCAGTAATGGTAAGTTGTGTTAATTTTGTCATTTTTTTTATTCTATAACCTTTGGTACAACAAAAAAGTTTTGAACTTCTTCCGGAGCATTAGCCAAAATTTTGTCAGAGCAGTTGCCGTCAGTAATTTCATCTTTTCGTAAATGTAAATCGCTATCCACAACATTTGCCAGAGGTTCTACATTGTCTGTATTGACCTCACCTAGTTGCTCAATCCATTTGAGAATACCGGTAAGTTGTGGAGAAATGCGCTCGATTTCTTCTTCGCTTACTCTGATCTGTGATAGACGAGCGACTTTGCAAACAGCTTCTTTATCCATTGACATAGCAAGGATTCCTCTAGAATAGTTCAAACGAAAGACTTTTAGCATTCTGTGTTGTTCGGCGCAAGCGTACAAGGGAGATTTTTAAAGGAATTATATGCCTGTTGATTTGTTAAAAAATATATCTGCGATATGTCCTAAGGGGAAATATCTTCTAGGTATGGATGTAGGTAAGAAGACTATAGGGTTGGCTATATGTGATCCAGATCACAAAATAGCTACGCCGATTCATACGATTAAACGTAAAAAATTTACGCATGATGTGGAGGAATTATTGCATATCATTCAAGAATATGAAGTCGGTGGATATGTTATTGGCTTGCCATTGAATATGGATGGAAGTGAAGGGGGGAGGGCACAATCTGTACGTGATTTTGCTTTGGAACTGGCAAAAAGAACCAGCGTTGTAGGTGAGGATGCATGGATAGCATTTTGGGATGAGCGTTTATCCACAGTTTCTGTGGAGGAGATTGTGGATAATTTGGTGGAAAAACGAAAAACTAAAATAAAAGCAAAGTCTTCCGGTCTTATAGATAAACTTGCCGCTCAGATTATTCTACAAGGCGCAGTTGATTTTTTACATGAATAACATATGCTTTAGTGCAAGTTTTAATAATGACATATTACCTATACTGCATTAACTCATGTCCGTTTTTGCGCATCCAGATTTTACCGTCATTATAATTCGTTGATAGTTTTTCACATAGTTTCCAAAAGGATTTTGAGTGATTGAGGTGCTCTAAATGTGCAACTTCGTGAGCAACAACATAATCCAGAGCTTCATAAGGAGCTAAAATTAAGCGCCATGAAAAAGATAGACCACCACTGACAGAGCAGCTTCCCCAGCGTGATTTTGTGTCACGAATTTGAATTTTATTAATTGTTTTACCAATTATGTTTGCTTTTTCATTAGCTAGAGCGTTTACGTGATTTCGCATTTCTTTTTTTAAGAACCTCTTAATTCTTAAATCTGGATCATCCTTGTTTGTAAAAACCAAAAGCTCATTGTTATTCAGTATGATATTCGTTTTTCTTAATTTTTCATCATGGTCAATTTTTATCAAATGTGTCTTTCCAAAAATCGGAATTTCAATCCCATTATTAAAGTAGATTGGTGAAGAAAGTTGGCTTAATCGTTTCTGCATCCAGCTTTCATTTTCATGCGCAAATTTATGAGCTTTGTGCAAATTTATTCCTTGAGGAATTATTAAATTAAAAACTCTGTTTTGTGAATCTAAACGCAAAGCTAAATGCTTTGCTCGTTTGCTGTGTTTGATTTTTATGTAAGGAGGTAAATCAATATCTGTTTTTAAAAGTGTAAAGCCCATATCAGCCTATATTGGCATTATGTTATTTTAATTACTATGTCATTGCAAATAGCACTATGCAAATTTTTCAATTAACTTTTTAATTTTTCTTTTCTTCTTCTTAGCGGTCTATAATTTTCCGGACGATTTTCTTTAATCCAGCGTCGTATTGCCACAATGCCGTGTTTGTTACGGTCATAACGCTGTGGCTTAAGATCAGGCACAGTTTCTAAATCTTTCTTTGGAATAGGATCTTTTTCCGGATCTTGTAAGCGAATGAAATGTCTTATTCTTGGCATAATACTTTCACGCCAGCGTCGACCATTGAAAATACCATAGTGCCCACATTCAAGTTGTAAGTGGCTGAATTGTTTTCTTTGTGGCAAAGAATAGCATAGTTCATGTGATGCTGTAGTTTGTCCGCGAGCTGATATATCATCCAGTTCACCTTCAATAGAGAGTAGTGCTGTATGAGTTATATCTTGTGGGCGTACATCCATTAGTTCGTAGCTGACAGGATCACGCCATTTCATAAGACCACGAGGTAAAAGGTGGCGCTGAAAAACTATTTCAATAGTCTGGAGATAAAAATCGGCGGACATATCCATAACTGAAAGATATTCATTATAGAATTTCTTATGAGCCTTTACAGACTCGCCATCTCCGCTGATGAGGTGTTCGTAAAATTTTATATGAGAGTCAACATGGCGATCAAGATTCATCGACATAAAGCCGGTGAGTTGAATAAATCCGGGATAAACCTCACGATCTTTTCCGGGGTAATAATGAGGAACTTTATAAATAACATTTTGTTTAAACCAATCCAAAGGTCGCGTTTCCGCAAGTTCTGTGACTTCGGTTTTTGAAACGCGCGGATCAATAGGCCCTCCCATAAGAGTCATGCTAAGCGGGCAATTCGGATCATTATCCGTAGCCATTAAAGATATAGCAGCCAATACAGGAACAGTAGGCTGACATACGGCTATTAAATGCGTATCAGGGCCAAGAACACACATAAAGCCACGTAAATATGTAATGCATGTATCAAGGTTAAATTTCCCTTCTTTCAAGGGAATCTGACGTACGTCCTTCCAGTCAGTTATATAAACATCATGATGCGGGAGCATAGCCGCAACTGTTCCACGCAAAAGAGTTGCAAAATGACCGGAAATAGGAGAAACGATTAGCACTTTTGGATCATTGCGTTTTGTATTTCGTTTGAAATGCAAAAGATTGCAAAAAGGTTTGTTCGTAATTATTTCTTCAACGACTTTAACAGATTTTCCATCTATCTTTGTTGTATGAAGGTCAAATTCAGGACGACTAAAACGACGTGTTGTGCGTTCAATCATTTCAGCGCTAGCTCCGATTGTGCGTCCAATGCTTGTGTAAGACAGAGGATTCCACGGATTTCTCATTGCTCCTTGTAGAATTTTTGCTTGAAAGTGTATTGGAGCAGAAAGCGCGTATTGTAATTCATGTAAATTGTAAAGCAATTATAGATCCCCTCTTTAATCACGACTTAATGTAGTCTACCTTATACTAAAATAGACTGTTAAAGAATACCTTTTTGCAGAGCAACATAAAAAAGATTTAATTATATGAAGTAAAGGGGGAGAAATGGTAGAGTTTTTATCTCAATGGCATGCGGAATTAATGAATCCTGATAGGATACCATATGCGTTGATCTCTATTTTTATAGCTCTTGTTATTGGAATGATTACAGGGCCTTTGGCCGGTAATGCAAATCCGTTTTTGTGGATTGTCATTGATAAGGTTTTTGGTGAGCTTGGTGATCGTCTTGATAGAACAGAGCGTACGCGTAGTGATTTGGTGTTTAGAGGTTTTTTATTAACTGCGTTGGTTCTTTTCTTTTCGCTTGTACTGGGAAAGATTTTTGAGTGGTTTGTACTTGAAAATTCCGGCTATGGACTGGTTGAGGTTATTATTTTGTCACTGCTTATAACCATCGGCAGTGTTTGGTTTTCATTGTTGAGATTGTATTTTGCATTGGAGAAAGGAGAAGTAGGGAAGGGTGCATACTATGCTATATCAGTATCCACACGTAAAAATCTTACAGCAGGTGATGATTTTGGTATTATCCGTTCCGGTATGGGGCTTTTGGCTAGAAGTTTTGATAAGGGAATGGTGAGTCCTATTTTCTGGTATTTAATCGGTGGCATTCCTCTTGCCATTATATATTCATCATTATCAGGGCTTGCATGGCGTTTTGGAAAGGATGGTTTTTCCAAAGGATTTGGATCAGTTTCTATGACTCTGGAGCGATTGCTTGGATTTGTTCCGTCTTTAATGGCGGCTGTTTTTATAACTATGTCCAGTTCTATTACATCAACATCTAAAGTTTTTAAAAATATTACATCATGGCTTGATATAAAAAATCGTGCGCCATACGAGCAGGGAGGTTTTCCGCTTTCCGCTTTGGCATGGGTATTGAATGTCTCTCTTGGTGGAGCATCTCAAGACATTACAGGCAGCGCTATTAAAGGTGAATGGATAGGTTCTGAAGGGGCAACAGCGCAAATAGATTATAAGCATTTGCGCCGAGCTATCTATAGTAGTGTTATTGCTCATATTCTTTTTATTGCATGCCTTTGTGGTATGTATTTATGGGGTGGTGGCTTTGATTTTAGAGAAATGCTTGACTTTTCCGGTTAGTTTCGACTACTTTCCCGAATGTTTAGGAATTTACTTTAATAATTTTTTAAAGGACAAGAGCTATGAGCCGTCGTTGTGTAATTACAGGAAAAGGTGTGATGAGCGGAAATAACGTTTCTCACGCTCTTAATAGAACAAGACGTCGTTTTTTGCCAAATGTGCAAGATACCGGACTTTATAGTGAAGTGCTAAATCGTTGGATTAAGCTTCGTGTGAGTAATTCCGGTTTACGTACGGTTGAGCATAAAGGTGGTTTTGATGCTTTTTTGACATCAACATCTAAAACAAAGCTCGATCCATCGTTGCGTTCTCTAAAGGTTCAAGTTGAAAAGATTTTGGTTGTTAAGTAAGCAAGAGCCTTATTTTGCTGTTGAAGTAGATATGTTTATTTGACATAACTTTTAATTTTGTGTTAAAACCGCGTTTAGGAAGATTTAAGCGCGGTTTTTTGTGTTTGTAAAAAACTAAGGTGTTGTACAGGTTAACTATAAAATAGGTTAAATACAGGAAGTTTTATGCAATCAGATAATTTGAAAAAAGAAAAAGCATCAACAGATAAAGCATTAAAAGATATTTTTATGCAGTATTCTGAAAGCATACTTTCGTTACCTTCCGGGAATGTTATTAATTTTTCAACATATAAATTTCTTCAGCATATAGCTAAGTATGAGATTAGTAATGCCGATATACTAATTGATGATCTTGAGTTTAGTCTTATGCCTCGTTCAATTATGCTTTGTTTAGCTTTGTGTTTTACTGAAGGAGCATCTGTAGTATTTACAGAAAAGAATAAAGGCGTTGTGTCGTTTCCAAGAAATCCGCAAAAAGCTTTTAATTATGCGAATGAAACTTTTGAGAATCCAATAAGCCAGTTAGTTTTAGCATATTTAAGTTATTTTGGAGAGGTAGAGGTTAGTCAAAATTTTATAGAAGGTATTAAGCCTTTAGCAAAAAGAGGAAACATAGTAGCTCAATTTCTTTTAGCTGCATCATATCAATATGGAAAGGAAGTAACTAAAGATGTTGAAGATGCTGCCTATTGGTATAAAAAAGCAGCGGATCAAGGAAACGCATCAGCTCAATTTTCTTTAGGAGAGATATTTCGACATAGAAGGGGCGAGATTAAAGCTAATATATTTCTTGCTTTAGAGTGGTATGAAAAAGCAGCTAGTCAGGGAAATGAAGATGCATTGAAACGTTTAGGTCACTTTCCATCTTCTGAGAATATGTATGAGATTACAGTTGATGATTTGAATCATGCTGTTAATTTTTATGAAGAGCTATCTCTGGGAAGCCATGATGAAAAAAGTCAAAGAGAATTAAAACGAATTGCTGAAGATATTAAAAATTATATAAATAGGATTGAAAATTTTACAGATGATAATGCATTACAACAAGAATTTGAAAATGTATCTACATTAAATAGGGAAGATTTAGAAAAGATTTTGGATAATATTAATTTCTTTCTTGAGGAGCATAAACCGAAATCTCCTGCAAGTGAAAAGGGTTATGCTGTAGATCCTGAGACCCTTGCTCGTATAGTGCCAATTTAAAAACAGCTATTGGGAAAGGCATAAGTTTTTGTCATAATAGCCGGCATGGTAAATCTATCATATTTAAATTTTGGTTTTGAAATAGACCCGTTTACTTGACATAATCTTTAGCTTTATGTTAAAACTGCATTCAATAAAATTAGAGCACGGGTTTTGATGTTTGTAAAAAACTAAGGGGCAGTACAGGTTAATTATAAAACAAGTTAAATATAGGAGATTTTATGCAATCATATAGTGAATTAAATAGTTTAGAAGAAGCAGCTAATCAGGGAGACGCATCAGCTCAACTTCTTTTAGGGGATAATTATCGATATGGAGAAGGTGAGTTTGAAGCTAATATATTTCTTGCTTTAAAGTGGTATGAAGAAGCAGCTAGTCAGGGAAATAAAGAGGCATTGAAACGCTTAGGTTATTTCTCATCTCCTGAGAATAAAGATAAGATTACAGTTGTTGATTTGTGTTTAGCTGTTGATTTTTATAAAGAGATAACTTTTAGAGGTAATGATGAAATAGGTCGAGAAGAATTAAAACGAATTGCTAAAGAGATTAAATATTATACATCATCAATAGAGGGTGGCATATTACAACAAGTTTTTAAACAACAACAAGAGTTTAAAAATGCATCTACATCAGGTAAGGAGGATTTAGGAAAGATTTTAGATAATATCAATGCCTTTGTTGAGAATTATAAACCGAAACCTTTTGCAAGTGAAAAGGGTTGTGCTGTAGATCATGAGGCTCATGCTCGTATGGTGTCAATTTAAAAACAGCTATTGGGAAATAGAATAACTTCTGTCATAACAACCCGCATGACAAATTTATCATATTCAAATTTTAACTTTAAAATCACACACAGAGATTCATCAAGCAATGCACGTATTGGATTGCTTAAAACCCCGCATGGTACAATTGAAACACCGAACTATATTTTTTGCGGTACAAAAGCCAGTATCAAAAATGTTGCTCCTGCGCAAATGCTTGAAGCGCAAACTGATATTATTTTGGCTAATACATATCATTTAATGCTCCAGCCCGGTGAGGATTTAATTGAAAGAATGGGAGGTCTGCATAAATTTATGCAGTGGAATAAACCTATGCTTACTGATAGTGGAGGTTTTCAGGTTTTTTCTATGGGACATGGTTCTCCGACAGATGAAATTAAAGGTCGCGCACAGGGACATGTAAATAAGAGTTTGCTTGAAATCTCGGAAGAGGGTGCTGTTTTTCGTTCTTATATTGACGGGAAGAAAATCACTTTAACTCCAGAAAGCTCTATGAATATTCAGAGAAAATTGGGAGCTGATCTCTTGATGCAGTTTGATGAATGTACATCCTATAATGACTCTAAGGAATATACTGCTAAGGCAATGGAAATGAGCATGCGTTGGGGGGATCGCTGTTTGAAACAGTTTGAACGTCATGACAATGGAGCGCAAGGTTTGTACGGAATAGTGCAAGGTGGAATTTATGAAGATCTGCGCCGTACTAGCGCGGAGTATACCAAAGACAGAAGTTTTTTTGGTACGGCTCTTGGTGGTTGTTTGGGTGGAACAGATGAAGAAATGCGCGGAATTGTTGAATGGAGTATGCCGTATGTTCATCCGGATCGTCCGGTACATTTTCTCGGTATTGGCCGTATGAAGGATGTATTTACATTTGTGCGTATGGGGATTGATACTTTTGATTGTGTTATCCCAACGCGCCTTGCACGTCATGGTGTTGCTTTTGTTAAGGGTGCTTCCGGTGAAACGATAAATCTCAAAAATGCCAGATATCGAAATGATCCTGATCCGCTTGATGCTGATAATACTATAAGTGCATCAACAGATTTTTCAAAAGCGTATCTGCATCACTTGTTAAAAGCCAAAGAACTTTTAGGATTACAGCTTATCGCTAATCATAATGTGGCAACAATTAATCGTTTGATGCGTGATGTTCGTTTGGCAATTAAAAGCGGAACTCTTGATGATTTGGAAAAAGAGTGGATTGTCGAGTAGGTTAAAGACTACACTGAATTTTTTTGGTAAAGATTTTTGTTTTTTAACACATTAGATATGATTTCAGTGTAGCGTTAGAAGTGAAGAAAAATTATTATATTTTTGGATTATGATGATAAAACATGAATTAGATAAGCAAAAAAAAGGCTTAACAGTTGTTCTTGATGATTACATGCAGTGGTTTATGCAGGTTGTGCGTAATGTTTTCTATCAAAAAGCACAAGAAGAACAAAAAAATCTTCTTGTGCCTGAGTCTTTTGTAGCTTTATTGGAAGATATGCAGCGCTCAGATATAAAGAGCGCAGCTATAGAAGGTTTGAATAAATTACATAAAGAGATGATTGTTCAGGCGGATGAACTTATTGGCAATAGTGTAAAATTACAAACCCATCCAACATGTGAAGAGTTTGATGCATTTGTGATTTTATTTGAAGAGTTTATATATCATATCCGTCGTATGGAAATTGATTGCTTACTAGAGGATAACGGTATTGATGTGCTTACAGGATTGCGCAGTCAGGCTGTTCTTGAGCAGGATTTAAAAAGGGAAATGGCTCGACTGGCACGTCAAGGAAAGCCGTTCTCTATAGCTCTTGTGCGAATAGATAATTTTGATGAAATGAAAAAAAACTATAATGTTGATGATCTTATTAAGCTTGTCGCTGAGATGATTAAAAAAAGTTTGCGCTCGTTTGATTATGCATACAGGCTTGAACATGGAAAATTTATGTTTTCTTTGAAGCAAACAAATATATCTGGTGGCATCAGAGCTCTTGAGCGGTTGAAAGAGGAATTACAATCTCAGAAAAAATCTGAAGGTAAAGTTATGAGATTAAGTTTGTCTTCTTGTGTGGCAGAGCCAGTATCCGGTGATGATGTTCGTGAGTTAATAGAAAATTTACATAAGGATTTGGATTCGTCTGAGAAGCAAAAGGGAGGCTCTGTACTTGAGTATTTTGAGATGAGTCCTTTACAGCGCTATGTTAAAGATGAACAAGGGTAGTCTTAATTATTACCAATATGATTTATGTTTAAATACTATAATGAAATTCAAGTAGGACAAGAAATAATTTAAAAAATGGAAAAGAATTATTCCGATCAAATGCATTTTTTTAATAAGATGCCTATGCCACGTTTCATTGTTAAGATTAGCGGTAAAAATGACTATATAGTTACGGAAATTAATAATCTGGCTCTTTCTTATTTTGATTTAGAAAAAAAGCAAGTTATCGGACATAAAATTCAGGATTTTCTCGATCATGAAAATATACTGCATTTTCAGCAATCTTTTGAAGTTTGTTTTTCCAGAAAACAATCTGTCACAATACAAGCACCACCCGGTGTTCCTAGAAAAATAGCTGTTTATGGTTTTTATATAAGTCCAATTTTAAATGATGAAGGAGATATTGAATATCTGGATATTATTGGGCAGTTAGAGGTTTCCGGTAAGGCATATTTGCAACGTGAACGTGATGATGCTTTGTTGCTTTTGACATCTATATTTGATGTAAGTGAGGTCGGAATTATTGTAACAGATCATACTGGTAAGATTGTTCGTGTAAATGAGAGTTTTATCAGAGATTACGGATGGGAACGTGAAGAGCTTATTGACCTTAATATTGTAAGTCTGGTTACACCGGATGAACGTGATACATTAAAAAAGAAGCACGAAACGTTCATTAGTACCGGAGTGCGAAGTTCTGATGAATTAAAGATGATTCGTAAAAACGGGAATATTGCTAACGTACTTTTCACAACAGCAACAATGGAGCTTTCTCAAAAACGTCGTTTTCAAGTTACAACCATGATGGATATTACTTTACGTAAACAGATGGAAGAATCTTTACGTAGAGCAAAGGAACAGGCAGATACGGCAAATCGTGCAAAATCTACATTTTTGGCAAATATGTCTCATGAATTGCGTACTCCTTTAAATGCCATTATCGGATTTTCAGAGATGATGATTAAAGAAACATTCGGTGCTTTAGGGAATAAAAAATATGTAGAATATCTTGGGGATGTCCATAGTAGCGCCGAGCATTTATTGGAAATTATTAATGAAGTGCTTGATATGTCTAAAATTGAGGCCGGTCGCATTGAACTGGATGAAGAAGATGTTGATATAGGTAAGTTAATTAAGTCTGTAGTTCGTATTATAGCTTCTCGTGCTTTTGGTGATGGACTGTCTCTTAACATTGAGCTTCAGGAAAATCTTGCGAATCTTTATGCTGATCAAAGGTTGATCCGGCAGATATTGATTAATCTGGTTGCAAATGCTGTAAAATTTTCCAAGCCTAATGGAGAAATAAATATAGTAGCAGTTATGCTTGAAAACGGACGGATGCAAATTAGTATTGAAGATCATGGGGAGGGAATCCCAAAAGATAAAATTGAACAAGCCATGCAGCCTTTTGGACAGGTTTCAGATCATTCTGAAGATTCATACCATCAAGGGACAGGGCTTGGACTTCCTCTGGCAAAAGCAATGGTTGAGCTTCATGGTGGAGAATTAAGCCTTGAATCTGATTTAGGTAAGGGCACAACAGTGTTTATAATCTTTCCTGAGCACAGAAGTATTTCACGTGATATACCAACACCGTATTATTCTAGCAAGAATGAAGTCGATATTGCGAAAAAATCTGAGTAAGATTATAATTTGACAATTAAATAATATTTACTGTTAAACTTTAGGGATGTTTGTAAGGAAAATGTAATGTCATTGGATCTAGAAAAAAAATGTATTAAAGCCGGGTTGAAAATGACAGGTCAGCGCAAGGTTATCTTGCGGGTTCTTGATAAGGCTTCAGATCATCCTTCTGTTGAAGATGTTTATGATCGTGCAAAGAAAATAGATTCATCTGTCAGTATTGCTACAGTTTACCGTACTATGAATTTACTGGATGAAATGGGTCTGGTTGTTCGTCATGAGTTTAAAGAAAAATTTTCTCGCTATGAAGTGGCAGGAAATCATCATGATCACCTTATTGATCTGGAGACAGGCAAGGTCATTGAGTTTCATAATGAAGAGCTTGAAAAGTTAAAGAACAAGATTGCTAATGCTCTTGGTTTTGAGATACTTGATTATCGCCTTGAAATTTACGGTAAGAAGCTGAAAAAATAAGAAATGACAGATGATCGCTTGCCGACGGCTCTATGGGTTGATGCCCATTTACATACTTTAACAGCTAGTGGGTTGGCTTTTTACATTATTAATAAAGGTGAGTATAATTCCGGTATAGTTTTGCTTAATCTGGCAAATACAAAGGGAATGTGCCGCCTTCTCATTCAGCAACGTAATTTTGAAACTAATGAAATGGGTTGGATTAGTGCTTTATCTCAGGAAACTGTTGAAGAGCAGGAAGCAGATCGCTATATTCAGCGCGCGCTTAAGCGTGATCCTGATTTGTGGGTCATTGAAGTTGAAGACCCAGAGATGCAAAATCCATTTGAAGGAAAAATACTTTGAGTATTCTTGCTGAAATTATAACAAAACGCCGTACATTTGCCATTATTTCACATCCTGATGCCGGTAAAACAACATTGACAGAAAAGCTATTGCTTTTTGGTGGTGCAATTGAGATGGCTGGAGCGGTAAAGGCTAAAGGTGATCGTCGCCGTGCGCGCTCTGACTGGATGAAAGTTGAGCAGGAGCGCGGTATTTCCGTTACATCTTCGGTTATGACATTTGAAAGTGGAGGGGTTACTTATAATCTTTTAGATACACCGGGGCATGAGGATTTCTCTGAGGATACTTATCGGGTTCTTACCGCAGTTGATAGTGCTATTATGGTGCTGGATGCAGCTAAGGGCATTGAAAAACAAACATTAAAGCTGTTTGAAGTTTGCCGTTTGCGAGATATGCCAATCATAACCTTTATTAATAAAATGGATAGGGACGGACAAGATCCATTTGATCTTTTGGATGAAGTTGAGCAAAAACTGGCGCTGGATGTTACTCCGGCAAGTTGGCCGATTGGTATGGGGAGAGAGTTCAAGGGTTGTTATGATTTAATTAATGACCGGCTTATCTTGTTTGATCGCTCTAAGGGTGAAGTGTTGCAGGAAAGTCTTTCATGTTCCGGTATGAATGATCCGAAACTGGACGAATTATTGAACAAAGATGAAGTACAAAAATTGCGTGAAGATATAGAAATGGTGCGTGGTTTATGTCCTGAATTTGATATGGAGTCCTATCTTGGTGGCACTATGACACCTGTATTTTTTGGTTCTGCGGTTAATAATTTTGGTGTTCGTGAGTTATTGGGAGGTATTGAAAAATTTGCTCCACCACCACAACCGCAGAAAACTGAACAGCGTTTAGTCTTTCCAGATGAAAAAAAGGTCACAGCTTTTATATTTAAAATACAGGCAAATATGGATTCTAAACATCGTGATCGTATGGCCTTTGCCCGCATTTGTTCTGGAAAGTTTAAGCGTGGAATGAAGCTGAAACATGTGCGTTCCGGTAAAATGCAAGTTATTCATTCACCACAGCTTTTCTTTGCGCAAGACCGTGAAATGGCAGAAGAAGCCTTTCCTGGAGATATTATAGGATTGCCTAATTATGGCGGACTTCGTATTGGTGATGGAATGACAGAAGGAGAAGATTTAATCTTTTCAGATATTCCAAATTTTGCACCAGAGTTTATGCAGCGCGTTCGTCCTGAAGATCCGCTCAAGGCCAAGCATCTTGGCAAGGCATTGGAGCAGATAGCAGAAGAAGGCGCAGCTCGTGTATTTAAACCAATTATGGATGCTAACTGGATTGTTGGTGTGGTTGGAGGATTGCAGTTTGAGGTATTGGCTGATCGTATTCGCACAGAGTATGAAATTCCTGTGAAGTTTGAGCAAACACAATTACATACTGCTCGATGGTTAGAGGCTGATAATCCTCAGGTTTTAAAGAAATTTATTGATATGAATAGAAGTTCGATCGCAAACGATCATGATGGTGATCCGGTGTTTCTGGCGCGAAATGATTGGCATCTTAATGATGCTATAGATAAAAGTCCTGAAATCAGGTTTAAAGCTATTAAGTGATATTTTAACTTAAGTCAGGGTCTAGAGAAATGGTATTAACTTCTTCGCCATAACTAAACTCAGTTTTATCAGAAAGTTGTCGAATAATTTTATTTTGTTGATTTGTTATATTAGAGGCTTTTGTTGCAGCTACAATGCCTGAAATATCTTCACCAGTAGTAATGTCTTTTGAAATATCTTCACCAGTAGCATTTTTTGTAAATTCTTTTAAAATACTCATCTTTAATCACTTTCTATTTTCCTAAATGGTATAGATAAAAGGTTAAAATAGTGTAAATGTGTCCTTCTTTTATTCTATATAAGGAAAAATAAAAAATATTTTTCTTGACTTTTGGAAAAAAGTGTAGGAATATATTCATCAGAAGCACTACAGATCCGTCCGCATATAATTATTTGGCTTTATTTTCTTTTAATTTAACGCTTCTAATGAGTAGGGGACATATTCAAATGTACCCACGTTCTGTATCTCTGTTTATTTTATTTATACATAGTTCGGGTTATTTAATGATTGAATTTTTAGTCATAACATGACATTTAACCAGTACGTTTTTAGTCCTCTTTTGTGAAGAACTTTGAGTTTTTAAAAATTAAAGTGCAAACAAAAGGGTTACAGATTTCAGTGAAGCGAGGCAAAAAAATGGCTGTCTCTAGAAAAACTATCGCACAAGTCAAAGAGTTAGCCGGAAAATATAAGGCCGGTTTTGTTACGGATATTGAAAGTGAAAAAGCTCCCAAGGGGCTTAATGAAGATATTGTACGATTTATATCTGCTAAAAAGAATAATCCGCAATGGCTTTTGGAGTGGCGTTTAAAGGCTTTTCGTCAGTGGCAGAAAATGCCGGAGCCTGAATGGTCAAATCTTGATTTTAAACCAATAGACTATCAGGATGCTTATTATTATGCAGCGCCTAAAAGCGCATCTAAAGCACCTGAATCCTTAGCTGATGTTGATCCTAAATTGCTGGAAACTTATGAGAAGCTGGGCGTTTCTTTAAGTGAGCAGGAAAGTCTGGCCGGTGTGCAAAATAAAGCTCCTGTAGCTGTTGATGTGGTGTTTGATTCTGTATCTGTTGCGACGACATTTAAAGAAAAGCTCAAAGAAGTTGGTGTAATTTTTTGCTCAATCTCTGAAGCTATTCAAAAACATCCTGAGCTTATAAAAAAATATATGGGCTCTGTTGTTCCTCCTGATGATAATAAACATTCCTGTCTTAATAGTGCGATATTTACTGATGGTTCATTTGTTTATATTCCGGAAGGTGTACGTTGTCCGATGGAGTTAAGTACATATTTTCGTATTAATGAGTTTAATACCGGACAATTTGAACGTACGCTTATTATAGCGGAAAAGGGGTCGTATGTATCTTATCTGGAAGGTTGCACAGCTCCTATGCATGATGAACGTCAGTTGCATGCGGCAGTGGTTGAACTTATTGCGCATGAAGATGCGGAGATTAAATACTCAACAGTACAAAATTGGTATCCCGGTGATGAAAACGGTAAAGGCGGTATATATAATTTTGTAACTAAACGCGGTGTTTGTGAAGGGCGCAATGCCAAGATCAGTTGGACTCAAGTAGAAACCGGATCGGCTGTAACATGGAAATATCCATCTTGTATCCTTAAAGGAGATAATTCAGTAGGTGAATTTTATTCCGTAGCTATTACCAATGGAGCGCAGCAGGCTGATACGGGAACTAAAATGATTCATATAGGAAAAAATACAAAGTCACGTATTATCTCAAAAGGTATTAGTGCTGGAAAAGCAAAGAATACTTATCGTGGGCTTGTGAAGGTTTTGCCTAAGGCTGAAGGCGCACGGAATTTTACGGTGTGCGATTCTCTTTTGATAGGAGATCAATGTAGTGCGCATACTGTGCCATATATTGAAAGTCGTAATAAATCTGCTAATTTAGAACATGAAGCAACGACAAGTAAAATTGGCGAAGAACAGCTTTTTTATTGTATGCAGCGCGGGCTTTTTGAAGAGGAAGCTATTGCACTTATTGTTAATGGTTTTGTTAGTGAAGTTATGCAGCGCTTGCCTATGGAATTTGCTGTAGAAGCTCAAAAGCTTGTTAGTATTAGTTTGGAAGGAAGTGTAGGGTAGGTTAGAGTGGGATGGTTTTAAAGTTAATGATAGAAAAAGGATATTAAAAATGCATGAAATATTGAGCGAAGCTTTGAATAATATAGGTTTTGTTAATTCAGAGCCATTCTTATTGTTTTTTGGAAGTTTTTATATTGTACTGGGGCTTTCTGCTTTTTTATCACCTAAATCATGGGAAGATTTTATTGATCTGTTTATTGAGAATGATGCACTAAGTTTGATGATTGGTATTTTAGTTTTGCCAATTTCACTGTCTATAATTTTCTTCTTTAATGATTGGGATACATTATCTTCCACCATTGTTATGGTTATTGGTTATCTGCTCTTTTTGAAAGCACTGGCTCTGCTTTTGTGTCCTAGTCTTTTACAATTTATTTTGAAAAAGAATTT
>JAGLMC010000049.1 GCA_023140215.1 Alphaproteobacteria bacterium | reverse complement strand
ATAAACAAATATTCTTGAAGCAAAACGCTTTCCTTTGTTTTGAAATAATACAATAGCTCAGTATGCAACAAGCTCATTATAGGTATAATTATTTGGCTTTGAAAACAATGGGGACACATTAGTTCAATATGTCCCGTTATTCTTGTGGAACATCTACGGGCTTACGTCAAAATTTTCTACGCAAGTAAATCTCCACCAGTTTACGTAGGCAACCCTATTGCACTGATAAATTCACTACTTTAAAATAGCGACAGCAGCATCAGGCTCTTGTTTGGTAGTCTCAATTCCTGTCAACATCTCCTCAGAAATCAAACCTGCATTTGCACGAATTTGTGCTTCCAGCTTTTCAGCAGCTTTTGGATTTTTTTCAAGAAAAGTCTTGGAATTTTCACGCCCCTGACCTATACGCTGCCCATCGTATGAATACCAAGAACCTGACTTTTCAACAAAATTACCGGCTACACCAAGATCAAGTAATTCACCCATTTTGGAAATTCCCTTACCATACATAATATCAAATTCAACCTGACGAAATGGTGGAGCCATTTTATTCTTAACCACCTTAACGCGCGTATGATTTCCAACAACTTCATCACGATCTTTAATAGCCCCAATACGGCGAATATCAAGGCGCACAGAAGAATAAAATTTAAGTGCATTCCCACCAGCCGTTGTCTCTGGAGATCCAAACATTACACCGATTTTCATACGAATCTGATTAATAAAAACAACAGTAGTACGTGATTTTGAAATAGAGCCTGTTAGTTTACGCAAAGCTTGTGACATCAAACGCGCCTGCAAACCTACATGTGTATCTCCCATCTCCCCTTCAAGTTCAGCACGCGGCACAAGTGCAGCAACAGAATCAATAACCAAAACATCCAAAGCACCGGAACGCACAAGTGTATCAGTAATTTCCAAAGCCTGCTCTCCTACATCCGGTTGAGAAATCAGAAGATTATCAATATCAACGCCCAACTTTTTAGCATAACCGGGATCAAGCGCATGCTCCGCATCAACAAAAGCACATGTTCCACCATTTTTCTGCGCCTCTGCCATAATATGTAAAGCGAGCGTTGTTTTTCCTGAACTTTCAGGCCCGTATATTTCAACAATACGACCACGAGGAACGCCTCCAATACCCAAACCAATATCCAATCCCAAAGATCCTGTAGAGATTGTCTCGATATTCATATAACTATTTTCACCATTGAGCTTCATAATTGAGCCTTTACCAAATGCTCGCTCAATTTGTAATAATGCAGCATCAAGAGCTTTATCTTTTTCAGCAGAATTTTTATGCATTTCATTGCCTTTGCGTAATGGTGTGACGCCCATATTTATATCTCCTCTTTTTGGCACAATTCAGGTATTTAAGCAAATAAATCGCTCGCTCTTCAAACCTCTTATACACATGAACGTACACCATATGTTCTCTTTGTCAAGTAAAAAGAACATAAAAAGAACAATTTTATTTTTAATTAGTTGTTTAAAACCTTTTTAACCTTAGCAGCCAACTGTTTAAGCGTGAATGGTTTGGGTAAAAAATAAACATTTTCACCCATATGATCTTTTAATTTATCTTCCGTATAACCGGAGATAAAAATTATTTTTGGTTCACCAATATCTTTCCTGATTCGCTTTACCAATGTCGGCCCATCCATATTTGGCATCACAACATCTGTTATAAGAAGATCAAAATGTTTATTATCTTGAGCTTCTATGACCGCCAATGCAGCCTCTCCGCTTTCTGCGGTCAACACTTCATATCCCTTATTACTCAATGCCCGCTGAGAAAAAGTTCTCACTGCATCTTCATCTTCAACCAACAATATCCGCTCTGTTCCTGTAAGATCTTTGCTTGAAATTTCCTCAACAACAACTTCTTCAATTTCTTCTTCTTCTAATTCAGTTGCACGTGGTAAATAAATATAAAAACTTGTTCCTTCTTTAATCTTACTTTTTACATCAAGATAACCGCCTGTTTGACGTACAATACCATATACTGTTGCAAGCCCAAGCCCTGTACCTTCTCCAACTTTTTTTGTTGTAAAAAACGGCTCAAAAATACGAGACATATTTTTCTTGGAAATTCCACATCCTGTATCCGTGACCTTAATTAATATCCAATGCCCCGCCGGAAGTTCTTCAGAAATAAGTTCTTTAGGTTTACGGCATGTAAAATTTTTCGTTTCAACCGTTAAATAACCACCACCGCCATCCATCGCATCTCTGGCATTAACCGCCAGATTAATAAACACTTGATCCATTTGCCCTTCATCAACTTTAACAAGGCCAAGCTCCTGACCATGAATTAACTGCAAATCAATATTTGAACCAATCAAACGCCTAATAAGGTGAGAAAGTTCAGTTAGAATATCTGTTATATCCTGCACATGTGGCCGCAATGTTTGCTGACGTGAAAATGCCAAAAGCTGCCGTACCAGATTAGAAGCACGGTTAGAATTTTGCTTGATCTGCATAATATCAGAAAAAGATGGATCACCCGGTTTATGACGTAAAAGCAACAAATCACAAAAACCAATAATTGCTGTAAGCAAATTATTGAAATCATGCGCAATACCACCAGCTAACTGGCCGATAGCTTGCATTTTCTGAGATTGTACAAACTGCTCCTCAAGAGCTTTTTTCTCTGTTACATCAATAAAGTGCAAAACAACATTTCCGCTCTCTTTGAAACGACGAGCATACATATGCGTCTTTACCTGTTTATCTTTGTTTGCTTGTAAGCCTATTTCCAAAGGAGTTTCACTAAGTTCTCCCCGTTCAACTAAATTAAGTGTGAAAAGAACATCCTTACGATCTTTTTTATGAACCAGTTTTTCAAAAATTTCCCCTTCTATTTCTTCAATTGAAAAACCTAACATACTAGAAAATTTATGATTACAATCAGCAATAATACCATCACTATCTACCAAAATAATACCAAGAGGAGCTTCTTCAAAGAAACGCTGAAAACGATCTTCTGATGCTTGTAACGCCTTACGCATTTCTCGTTCAGATGTTAAATCATAAACGACTGCTCTTGTTCTTATTTTATCATTACCATCATGCACAATTACCTGATTAATAGATGCCAAAAACGTTTTACCGGCAGCTCCTTTCATATGAACTTCTACAAGTTGTTTTTGATCGTAATCATTTATTAAATCGTAAGGTTTCCCTTCTTTTGGTGGGTCTACAAGATAAGTATGCAAATATCCTTGACTAAGCAATATCTGTAAATCTTCACCTAACCAACGGGCAAATGTAGCATTAGCAAAAAGAAATCGTCCATGTTCATTAACTGAGAAAAAACCCACAGGAGCATTATCAGTAAAATCTATAAGCTTCTCACGCTCCTTCTTAATAGCATGATCTGTAGTATATTTTTGTGTAACGTCTTCAATGCGCCAATGTATATAATCGGAATATCCCGATACCTGTTGAGCTGTAATCATTAACCACCGTTCACGATCTTCAAATTTTGAAAAAAGTTCAATATGACCAGTCAGACCACGCTGTGCCTTATCTACCAGCATATTAAAATGTGACATAGCATCTTCGTTATTTTTAAATAACCTAACTAACGTATCGTAACTAGGATCTCCAACACCTCTACACAATCTCTCAAATTTTGTATTGTGATATACAATTCTATCAGAGCTATCAGTAATTATTCTAGCAGCATGAAATCCTTCTAACAAAGCGCTCATTAGCGCCATATCACGCCCCTGCTTCTTATGAACACTAAAAACACGAAGAACAACAAAGCCAGTTAATGCAAAAGAACAACCGGCAACAACACGCGTTAACTCATTTAGATGCGTCAAAGTAGCAATAATCAACAATATTATAATACATAGCAACAGCAACAAAACACTTATAACACCCTTGTAAGTCTTTTTTTGCGGTACATCTATAATAATAGGTTGAGTAACCTTATGATGACGGGCAATAAATTCTGTATAGTCAATCTTCATAGAACTAAAATGACACAAATCTTTGAAAATGAACAGTGTTTCACACTCTAGTTTAACTTACCTTTGAGTTTGAAAACATAAGAGATAACTTCTGCAACGGCCTTAAAATGTTCCGGTGGAATTATTTCATCTATATCTACGGTATCATAAAGCGTTCTGGCCAATGGCTTATTCTCATACAAAATAATATCATGTTCTTTTGCAACTTCACGAATGCGCAAAGCAATCTCATCAATTCCTTTAGCTATACAAACAGGAGCTTCCATTTCTTCCGGTTTATACTTTAATGCAATCGAATAATGAGTAGGGTTTGTAATAACCACATCAGCCTCGGGAACTGCTTGCATCATACGCTGACGCGCACGTTCAGAACGAAGTTGTCTAAGCCGTGCCTTTACATGCGGATCACCTTCAGTTTGTTTATATTCATCTTTGATTTCCTGCTTACTCATACGCATTTTTTTATAATGCTCATAGCGTTGATAAACAAGATCAACAACAGCAATTATAAAAAGGACAAATAATATTCCAATCATTAATTTAACAACTAATGTCTGTAATTCATCTAGCAAAATCAGTATTGGCAATCCAATCATATGCTCAAACTGACCATAATATGGTGAAATTATGACAATGCCAACTACGCTAATAATTGCAATTTTTAAAATTCCCTTCACAAACTCCATTATAGATTTCATTGAAAAAAGGCGACCAAATCCTTTAATAATTGAAATCTTGCTTAAAGACGGCTTGATTGCTTCCGGTGCAAATAAAGCACCTACCTGTATAAAGGGCCCTAAAAATGCTGCGAGCATCAAAACAACAAAGGGAAGCCCCATAATAACCAGAATATCTTTAAATGCTTCACCAAAAATAATATGCATACCGCTCGGAGTTGACGGAAAATCATGCGCATGTTCTATATAGGTTTTCATAAGCTGCTTAAGCTTGCTTAACATTGGATCTGCAACAAACATAATCAAAATAGTTCCAGCCAATAGCATAACCCAGTTGTTAACCTCACGACTAAGAGCAACCTGCCCTTTTTTCCGCGACTCCAAGAGTTTTTTCGGGGTTGGTTCTTCGGTTTTCTGACTTTCGTCCTGATCGCTATCTGACATCTTGTCGTTCCAATTTATTCAAAATCACTATAATTTGTCACTATTATATAGTCCGTCCCGTATAGTCTGTTTCATTAGGCAAGGAAAAACACCATGCTTTTTTCAAATTCCCCAAGCCAATAAAGCAATCCGGCAGACAAAACGAGCGTTAATATTATCAATGATAAAAGAATTTGCAAAGGCAGCGCTATTATAAACACTTGAATTTGTGGCATTAAACGAGATAGCACGCCCATCCCTACATAAATCATAAGCGTAATTACTATAAAAGGAGAGCTTACTTTAATACCAATTAAAAAGCTGCTGGAAACCGCTCTTGCCATAAGATCAGCCATACTTCCCGTATCCGGTATTTCACCAATAGGAAATAGAGTATAGCTCTCAACCACACCTGAAATTAAAAGATGATGGAGATTAGCTGAAAATAAAAGTACAACACCGCTTACAGATAAAAATGCGCCCATAAGCGATCCTTGTGATGCCAGCGCAGGATTAAAAACCTGTGCATTCCCAAGGCCGGAAGAAATGGACAATACCATACCGGCAGTATCTAACGCAGTCATAAAGATACGAGCGATTGTTCCGATAAACAATCCAACAATAAATTCCATAACAATCAGGGAAAACAGCATAAATGTCGCAGGAATAGGATTTGGTAAATGTGGCACAATAAGTGGAAATAATACAAAGGACAGTCCCAGAGCAAAATGCAAACGTATGCGCGTAGAAACAAAAGAATCGCCAATACCGGGCATAATCATTGTAGCCGTGCCAAGCCGGACAAAAGTCAGAATAAAAGCAAAAACACCAGTAGATAAAAAATCTTGTATTGTAGTCATCGTTTTACTTTAAGCTTTATCTCAAATTTAACATAGGCAAACGACAAATAACGACATACAGGAAAAAATTAAAAGAACTACCCCAACCCAATCATGCGATCCGCTAACGTCTCCATAAATACAGTTAAAGTTTTCATCATCGAGGGAAGAAAGAAAAACATGGCAAGAAAAATAGCTAAAATCTTTGGTACAAACACCAATGTTATTTCCTGAATTTGAGTTAATGCCTGCACAAGAGCAATCGACACACCAACAATAAGCCCAATTAATAAAATTGGCGCACCAATTTGTATAGCAATTAAAATAGCCTGACGTGCAGTCTCAATGACTTCTGTTTCATTCATAAAAACGAGAGTAAAGCAAAATGACCAAAAGGCCAAGAATGCTTTAAATCGGCATCCGCATAATCTCTTGATAAGCAGATATAAGCCGATCACGAACAGAGACTACGGTTTGCAAAGTAAGCTCAGCAGCAGTTACTGCTTCTACTACACTAATAAGATCAGCTTCACCGGTAACGGCTTTAGCTGATATTTTTTCCCCTGTCTTCAGAGTATCAATAGAATCCGTAACCTCTTGGCGTAAAAAATCAGAAAAGGATACGCCGTCATTACTTGCCACCACCCCACTTTTTGCAATATTCGAGCCTTTCGAATAAGCATTTATAACAACATTTGGATCTATAATTTTATCTATTGGCATATATTAAAACTCCTGATTTTCAGTATAGCCATGATTTAACCGCGCAGTAAATCAATAGTTCTCATAATCATAGAACGTGACTGATTCATCATACCGAGGTTTGCTTCATATGAGCGCTGCGCTTCCCGAATATCCATAACCTCAATTAAAGTATTCACATTAGGCATCTTCACATAACCTTCAGCATTTGCAGCCGGATGATCCGGAATATATTTTAACTCAAATGGTGTATGCTTATCCGTACTAATTGAATCCACCTCTACATTATGAATACCCAAATTACGATTCATCACATTTTTAAAGGAAATTGTTTGACGACGATATGGATCTGCACCGGGAGTATCTCCAGTTGTTTGTGCATTAGCAACATTCTCTGTTATTACACGTACCCGCGTTCCTTGTGCACGCATACCCATTGCAGAGATTTTCATAGCATTTAAAATTTCTGAACTCATTTTATTGCTTCCTTTTTATCTTTATGCCTTAAGAACTACGTCCAAGAGCAATCTTAATCATAGAGACATGTTTTTGATAAATATTTGCCATCAAATTATAATCCATAACAGTTTGACCGGATTTTATAAGTTGCTCTTCCATAATCACAGCATTTCCAGCTGGAGCAACCTCATATGTTTGCTTTTGTTTTTTTGATTTTGAAGTCATCGCTTGATCAAATGCTGATATATGTTTTTCGTTTGTACTTCCCATTTTTATATTTTTTACAGATGAACTTTTATCCAGTCCCTTTAAAACAGTGCTAAAATCAACAGGCACAAGATCCTTTGGCCGATATCCCGGCGTATCAGAATTAGCAATATTTTGAGAGATTACACGCTGTCTCTGATTCAAAAATGACATTTTAGCGTTCAGAGCTTTGAAAAGCGCAAGATTTTGTGTAGTCATTATATGTAATACCTTAACTTATTCCCAACGACCTTATGAGATTAGGTCACATAAAAACATATGCAGGACGTATGCCAAATGATTGACCAGTTTGATAATGACCAAAAAATAATCAAAGATAACAAGCTAACCCCTTCAAATAAAAAGCTAATTCCTAAAAGACAAACAGCTATTGCTCTCGAAGACAGAACATTAAAAGGTGAAATTCCTGTAATCAAGGCGGCTGGTCGGGGAAAAATTGCCGAGAGAATTCTTCAACTTGCTTTTGATAATGGAATTAAAGTACGTGAAGATAGTAATTTAGCTGAAATGCTGGCTAAAATAGAACTGGATAGCCCTATTCCATCAGAAGCTTTTATGGCTGTTGCTGAAATTTTATCCTATATTTATCGAGCAAATGGAAAATCAGATCCGTTTAACACCGTATTAAAAGATAACCTCTAATTTATAAAAGCTTCCAACTTTTTCAATATTCTAGCATTTTCAATTAAAAGTTGGTTTTTGAGACCTCCATACACATCTCCATTCTCTATACTATTCAAAAGGTCTTTGTCATCTGTGGAGATAGAACTATCCTTTTCTTTCTCATTATC
>JAGLMC010000048.1 GCA_023140215.1 Alphaproteobacteria bacterium | reverse complement strand
TTATCGAAAATATTCCATTCTATATCCGGATTTAAAATCTGATCAAAATCAATAATTCTGTTTTGTAAAAGAACACCGTCCTCACCTTCAAAAAATGATTCAAATTCCAATTTATTTTGATAATTATATCCATCTTTCAAAACATCAGGAAATACCATATTAAATTTATGTAAAGAAATTATATGTTCCATATTAAGGGAAGAACTTGATTCAATAGAACTACTATAAAGATAATCCTTAATCATATTATGGTAAACAAAATCCTCGGTAACATTTCCTACTTTATCTATTTCCACAGGATTATTTGATTTTAAAAATCCTGCTCCATCACTATCAATTATAATATTTCCATTGGATTCACTGTCTGGAAGTGCTTCTTCTATATCATTGATATTAATAGTAAATAAACTTTCAAAATAAGCTCCGCTACTATCTGTCACACGTACGGTAATTGTATGAGATGACAAAACTTCAAAATCAAGTGCTACAGAATCCGCAACTAAAAGATTTCCATTGATAGTATCAATACTAAATCGGCCACCTGCATTATCAATAAGATCATATGTACAAACATCAACTACATCAGGATCAATAGTGGTAAATATCCCAATAGTTGTTGCATTTTCTTCAGCTTCATCAACTGCATTATTTGAAAGAAACAAAGCATTCGGAGCATCATTTTCCTGCGTAATGCTTATTGTAGCAGATACCGCAGCAGAATCTACGCCATCCGTAATCTCAAACGTAACATTACGATTTGCAACGGGTATATTTGAACTATTGGAATATGTTATATTCTCCATTAACGCTTTAATCACTAAATCTGTTGCTGTCGCATTTAAGTCTACAGTTAACGGATTACCGTTATCACCGGCAGATAAAATACTCCCTATCGTCACACCGCCATAAGTAACAAAACTACCATCAAATCCTATTTGCCCAACTCCATTTCCTTGATTTCTAATAGACAGTTGATTATCTATACCGCCATCTGTTGTCATAAACAGATTATAACTATCAAAATTTACAATATTATCCGGATTAGCCAAACTGATATCACTATCAATAATAACACCACCGGCATTCACCGTATTTTCTGCAAAAGCAGCAGGGCTATCAAAATTTCCAATTAATAATGGTTCAAAAATATCAGTAACATTAATTGTCACTTGTGCTGTGATCTGACCTGCACCATCATCAGCTTCAACAGTTAAAACATATTGCGGTGTTGTTTCAAAATCCAGAGAATTTACGTCAATCAAAGTAATTACACCCGATACATTATCAACTCCAAAAACCCCATCTCCGTTACCGGCTGTAATAGTATATGTCGGAGCTACAGGACCATCTGGATCGCCTGTAGCACTGACCGTTCCTACAAGAGTACTGACGCTATCATTTTCCGCAATTGAATATGTAACATCATTAAAGACCGGTAGATCGTTTTCCGTTGTTACATTAACCGTTATTGTATGAGCGTCAGTAAAGCTAGCCCCATCTGTCAGGGTAAATGTAACATCCCGCGCTGCCGATGGCATATCTGAACTATTCCCATACGCAACATTATGCATAGCTGCCTGAACAATTCTATTATTAGCTTGATTGTTAAACTGGACGATAAAATCAGAACCATTTGTACCATCGGATAAAATATTACCAACGGTAGTTCCATTAAAGCGAAGATTAGCACCGGATATATCAAACTGATTAGGCCCCGTACCCAAAGCCAAAATAGAAAGCTGATCCTCAATACCGCCTGTCGTACTTATATGTAATTCAAATCCATTAAAATCTGTAAAATCATTTAATATTTGTATGTCAGAGTCAATAATTTGCAATGTGGCATTAACGTCATTTTCGGCCAATGTAATAGAAGCATCCAATCCGGTAAATGAAAACACTTCGTCTACAGTCGTTATAGATATAGATATCACATCCCCTTGAGATCCAACAAAATGCCCTTGTGCAAAAACAATAGTCCCGTTACTTTCACCATAAAATAAATCCAACAATCCATCTCCGTTTGAATCATAAAAGGACGGAGACAACCTAGAAAAACCGCTTAGAGTTCCAAACGGATTTTCTATACCTGTTTTATTTGTAAAATTCCCGCTACCATCATTCTCATAATAGAAAATATTCTGATCGTCACTTCCTATAATAGCATCTAAATCACCATCACCGTCAATATCCGCGAAAGTCGGAACAGCTCGATACCCTACATCAACACCATTAAAAGGATTGCCCGCACCCGTAATATTCGTAAAGTTTCCACTGCCATCATTCTCATAATAATAAATAGTACCATAATAGCTTCCAATGAAGGCATCAAGGTCACCGTCACCATCTATATCCGCGAAAGTCAGAGCAGAATAAATGCCTACACTAACACCATCAAAAGGATTGCCCGCGCCTATAATTTCTGTGAAATTCCCCGCACCATCATTTTCGTAATATTTGATCGTGCCGTAAAGTTCCCCAATAAAAGCATCGAGATCACCGTCACCATCAATATCCGCAAAAGCAAGAGAGGAATAACTCCCAACATCGACACCATTAAAAGGATTGCCTATTCCTGTTAATCCCACAAAATTATTATCTGTATTCTCGTAATAATTAATATTACCATTACTTTCCCCAATAAAAGCATCTAAATCACCATCACCGTCAATATCCGCAAAAATCGGAGTTGAATAACTCCCTATATCAACGCCGTTGAATAAATTACTATTTGCCGTAGCTTTTATAAATGTGCCCGCATTATTAATATAATGAAAAATAGTTCCATAACTTTCCCCAATGAAAGCATCTATGTTACCATCACCGTTAATATCCGCAAAAGTAGGAGTGGAATAACTCCCTACATCAACACCATCAAAGGGATTTCCCGCACCCGTGATACTCGTAAAATTCCCACTACCATCATTTTCATAATATTTGATGTTGCCGTAAGAATTTCCAATGAAAGCATCTATGTTACCATCACCGTTAATATCCGCAAAAGTAGGAGTGGAATAACTCCCTACATCAACACCATCAAAGGGATTTCCAGCACCCGTAATATTCGTAAAATTCCCGCTACCATCATTTTCGTAATAGTTAATAGTGCCATTAGAATTTCCTATAAAAGCATCAAGATCACCGTCACCATCTATATCCGCAAAAGCAAGAGAGGAATAATTCCCTACATCAACACCATTAAAAGGATTTCCAACACCCGTAATTTCTGTGAAATTCCCGCTACCATCATTCTCGTAATATTTAATAGTGCCATTACTTTCCCCAATAAAAGCATCTAAATCACCGTCACCATCAATATCCGCAAAAGCAATAGCAGAATAACTACCAACATCAACGCCATTAAAAGGATTTGCTATACCCGTAATTTCTGTGAAATTTCCGCTGCCGTCATTCTCATAATAGTTAATATTACCACTACTTTCCCCGATAAAAGCATCGAGGTCGCCATCTCCGTCAATATCAGCAAAAGTCGGAGTGGATCGACTTCCAATATCAATATTTGAAATGGAAGAACTAGCTCCATACGTATAATTTCCATTAGCAAGTGTCATAGTGATATTACGTTGTTGCGCGGGAAAATCAGAATTATTGGCATAGGTCACATTTTCAAATACAGCTTCAACGCCTGCCAAAGTAGCATTTGCATTCAAATTAACAATCAAAGGATCACCACCAACGCCATTGGAAGATAATGTTCCTATAATAATTCCCTCATAGCTAACATCAACACCATCAAAGGCTAATTGTCCTGCTCCATTGCCCACGTCACGGAATGAAAGCTGATCGTCTATATTCTCACTTGTCCCTATCAAAATTTGATAACCGGTAAAGTCCGCAGGAGCATTAGTGATCGTTACATTTACATCCAATAATTGTGGAGAAGCATTTACATCCTGTTCATCAAAAATAAAAGAATTAACATCTATATTAACAATAATATCATCTGATCCATCATTGATTGTTACAATCTGAAAAGATTCATCATAAAATTGCCCTTCATCATTTGAAACACGTACAATAACCTGATAAGAAAGATCTTGCTCATAATCAACCAAACTCGTATCTGCCAGAGTTAATTCTCCTGTTACTGAATCAATCACAAAACGCCCGCTTGAATCATCGTGAAGTGAATAAATAGCTGACCCGCTATCACTGTCCGTACAAGAAAACTGAGCAACAAAAGTTCCATTAACCGCGCTTTCAAAAACAGTTCCACCACTTGTCATATTAAGGTCAGTCGGGATATCATCTTCAGCCACAATATTAATAGTGATTTGAGCGCCATAACTTGTTGAACTAACAGGCTCTTGAATATCAATCACAGATGTTATAAGTCCAGAGCTACTTCCAATAAGAGCATCTAAATCACCGTCACCGTCAATATCACCTAGAGTCATAATAGAATAACTTCCAACATCCAGACCATCAAAAGCATGCACAGGACCATTCAAAATTGTAAATGTCATGTTTCCATTATTTTGCAAATATTTAATAGTACCACCACTCTCTCCAATAAAAGCATCAAGATCACCGTCACCGTCATAATCATAAAAACTAAGCTCAGACGAAGTTCCAACATCAATGCCGTTAAAAGGATTTCCTGCGTCCGTAATTTCTATGAAATTCCCCGCGCCATCATTTTCATAATATTTGATCATGCCGTAATATTCCCCAATAAAAGCATCGAGATCACCGTCACCATCAATATCCGCAAAAGTCGGAGATGACCAATGCCCTACATCAACGCCATCAAAGGGATTTCCCGCACCCGTAATTTCTGTAAAACTCCCACTGCCGTCATTTTCATAATATTTGATAGTGCCACTACTTTCCCCAATAAAAGCATCCAGATCCCCATCACCATCAATATCCGCAAAAGTCGGAGTGGATCGACTCCCTACATCAACACCGTCAAAGGGATTTCCCGCATCCGTGATTTCTGTAAAATTCCCCACCCCGTCATTTTCATAATATTTAATAGTTCCGCCATTTTCCCCAATAAAAGCATCGAGATCACCATCACCGTCAATATCTGCAAGTGTTGGAGCAGAATAACTCCCTACATCATCTGTAATAGCGGCCGTTATTGTGTAAAACGCAAATGGAGCGAAATTCCCGTTACCGTCATTCTCATAATAATTGATGCTACCATTACTTTCCCCAATAAAAGCATCGAGATCACCGTCACCGTCAATATCCGCAAAAGATGGGAAGTAATAATATCCAACACGAACACCATCGAAGGGATTGCCCGAACCATAAATCTGCGTAAAATTCCCGCTACCATCATTCTCATAATACCTATTGCCTCCCCAGAAATGCCCGATAAAAGCATCAAGATCACCGTCACCGTCAATATCTGCAAAAGCCAGAGCCGAAGCATACGGTAAACTAACACCATCAAAAGGATTTCCCGCGTCTGTGATTTCTGTAAAGTTTCCGCTGCCGTCATTCTCGTAATAATTAATGTTACCATTCCATTCTCCAATAAAGGCATCAAGGTCTCCGTCACCGTCTATATCCGCGAAAGCCACAGTGGAATCACTACCTACATCAACACCATCAAAGGGATTTCCTGCGCCCGTAATACTCGTAAAATTCCCGTTACCATCATTCTCGTAATAGTTAATATTACCACTACTTTCCCCAATAAAAGCATCCAGATCCCCATCACCATCAATATCCGCAAAAGCAAGAACAGAATTACTACCAATATCAACGCCATCAAAGGGATTTCCCGCACCCGTAATTTCTGTAAAATTCCCGCTGCCGTCATTCTCGTAATAGTTGATGTTACCACTACTTTCCCCAATAAAAGCATCGATATCACCGTCACCATCAATATCCGCGAAAGTCGGGGTGGAATTATACCCTACAGTAACTCCATCAAAGGGATCACCACTGACCAATCCTGAAGACATCAAGGTAATATTTACATCACGTGTCAAAACAGGTGTTTGATCGGAGTTTTGATAGGTGAGCGCTTCGATTAAAGCTTCTGTAGCTGTAGCACTAGCGCTAGCGTTTAGAGAAACGTTCATATCTTTTGTATTGGCCGAAGAAGTTAAACCTATCACAATTCCTTCATAAAGGACGTTTATACCGCTTACACCTATTTGCCCTGCTCCACTTCCTATATTTTTAATGTTAAACCGATCATCATAATCAGTACCGCCAATAAGCAACACATAGCCATCATAATTAGCAGGGCCTCCGGAAAGTGTAACATTCCCGTCAATAATTTGTGCGCTGCTATTAAGAGTGTTTTCCAAAAACACAACCTCCTGAGTTAAATCCACCAAAAAACCGGCTTCACTTACATCATTGATATTAATTGTAATAGAGGCAGTATCCAGATTTGTGCCATCTGTAACATCAACAGTCAGGACATATTGTGATGTTATTTCAAAATCGAGATTTGTTGTATCTGCTATCGTAATTTCACCGGTTATTGCATTAATGGCAAAAATGCCATCTGCATTACCGCCCATTATGGTATATGTTGGCGCGGGTCCATCAGGATCAACAAGCTGCACCGTGCCAACAGAATCTGTAACCTGCATATCTTCTGTAGCATAAAGCGTCTGGTCATTAAAAACCAAGACATCATCTACCGGCGTAATATTTACCGTTTTACTAAATTCTACATTATTTTCCCCTAGCACGGCCTCTATTTTAAATATAGATACTGCATGATCATAATAACCCGCAGCATACATAAACTTTCCATCCTGACTTAACGTCAATGATGTTACAGCATTTAATCCACTCACAGTTTCCTGACCGGCAACAGTTCCATCTTTAAAAAACCCGATTTGTGTAAGATTTCCAGTCGTATTATCATATGAAAAAACCGCAACTGCATCATCATTATACCCTGTTACATAAGCATAACTTCCATCCGGGCTGAAAATAATATCCATAGCACCATACAATCCATCAACACCGCCGACACCGTCTCTGACATTACTTAAATAAGTCAGGCTTCCAGTCGTATTATCATATGAAAAAATCGCAACTGCATTATCATTACATCCTGTTACGTAAGCATAATTTCCATCTGGACTAAACGTAAGCTGTGTAGCACCGTTCAACCCATCGACACCGCCACTGCCGTCTCTAACCCGACTTAAATAGGTTAGGCTTCCAGTCGTATTATCATAAGAAAAAATCGCAACAGAATCGTCATTACATCCTGTTACATATGCATAATTTCCATCCGGACTGAAAATAATATCTATAGCACCATACAACCCGTCAACACCGCCAACACCATCTCTGACATTACTTAAATAAGTCAGGCTTCCAGTCGTATTATCATAAGAAAAAATCGCAACAGCATTATCATTAGTTCCAGTCACATAAGCATAATTCCCATCCGGACTAAACGTAATATTTCTGGCACCGTCCAACCCATCGACACCACCTACACCATCTTTGACCTGACTTAAATATGTTAACTGACCAGTTGTATTATCATAGGAAAAAATAGCAACAGCATCATCATTATACCCTGCTGCATAAAAATAATTTCCATCCGAACTAAATGTTGTATTCAATACACCATCCAGCCCATCAACACCGTCAACGCCATCCTTGACCTGACTTAGAAACGTTAGCTGGCCGGTGATGCTATTATGTGAATAAATTTCTATAGTGTCATAGGCCGAGCTAGCAATATATGCGTAATTCCCATCCAGACTAAAAGTCAGGCTTTCCGGATAATAACCTGTTGATTGAGTATCGCTAAGCACCAGATTTCCTATACCGCCATCATTTATATCAATCGTTACTGTTCGCGCACCGACCGGATCGTCAGATGTATTCTCATAAGTTAAATTTTCGATCAAAGCCTCAACAGACGTATTATTTGCATTATCAGTAAATGCTATAATCAAATCTGACCCGTCTAAGCCGTCAGATACCATATTTCCAATTACAGTTCCTTCGTATTTAACCTCACCAGTTCCCGAATTATAAGCAATTTCTCCGATACCATATCCTTGCGTATTAACAGAAAGTCTCTCAGTTGCTTCACCATTAGATAATACTGTTATGGCATAAGTACTAAAAACACCAGTCCCGCCGGCAAGAGTCACAGCCGCATCAATAATTTGCGGCTCTGTATTTACATCAGTCTCATCATACGTAATGCTTCCTTCAAAATCAGAAACCGTAAGGGCTGCTAAGACATTGTTATAATTAACAAAAGCAAAAGCCTCTGTGTTAATATCACCTAATTTAACTTCTAAAACCCAATCGCCCCCCAAATGAGAAGAGCCTGTTAAATCATCTGAAGCCGCTATATCTGCCCCTGTTATTAAAGCTAAATCAGCTATAAACGTTTGATCTTGAGCAAAATTACAACCATAGAGTAATAAATCAGCCTCATCAGATAATGAATCTCTAATAATACCTAATGTATTTGAATGTTGGTCAATATTATTAGAATTAAGCACTATATTACCCAATTCCAACTCACCGGCTGCGCCGTGACTAAAAATGTGTATAGCGTCTATCTGCGCACGACTTGAAAGATTTTCAGCTATTTGTTCTAATCCATCGCTATCGGAATCAATAATAACAACGTCAACATCATCTTTAAATTCCATCAAAAGATTAGCAAGATCATCTACGCCTTCATCTACAAAAACGACTATATTCTGGCTTTTTTCTGATGAAATATTGGGAGGGATATAATTTTCAAAAAGCTCATTTAATACATGCTCTGAATTTGTACTAACATCTTGAAATACATGGTTATTTTGCAAATAATCCACACCATCATCAGGCAAGAGCGTTTCTGCAATAATACCCATAAGAGCAGCATCCAGCATAATCCTCGGTTCTAGAACCCTCCTCATAGAATGCTCATAATAAGGAAGTGTAGAAACAGCTTCATCTACGGCTGTACGTGCACAAGTACACCGCGAAGCACAAGACCACAGCGGACTAATCCCTGATAAAAGGCGCTTTACGATATTATTATTTTCGGAGAACAAGCTTTGCTCCTAATAAAAATTCTCTATGTTAAAGTATAGAATAAAAGTATTAATATTTTCGAAAAAAAGACAGATTCTTTAATTATTGTGCAGATTTAAGAAGTAATTTTTCAGAGGTTATTGGAGTAACCCATCTTTTTTTTAACAATAAGGTAGAAGACGGTAAGATAGGCGATGCATTCAGTAACTTATCTGTATTTGGTTCATCAAGACATATGCTGGATTCTTCAGATTTATCAAATTCTTGCAGGATATCAAATATATTAAATAATGAAAAAAGACCATTTTTCTTATTAGGCTTTTTTCTTCGTACTGTATTTTCTAATGGCACAGAAAAAACTTCACAAGAAAGATTTATATCATGTAATAAAGTACATATATCATCCTGAGAACACCCTTTAAGCTCATCAAAAGCAATGTAATACTCACTTTTTGCAAGGTTTTCATTTGTCCGCAAAGAAAGGACAGCTTGCTTTTGTATTTTGTTGGTTGAATGTGCTTTTAAAGCTGCTTTTATACTCTTCTCAGCCGCAAGAGCATCATTTTGTGTTGAGAATAATCCGGTTCTTACAAGCCATGGTTTTTTCTCTATGGTTCTGTAAGCAGCATCAAAAGCTATAGATTTTAATGCTTGCTCACTATGAGCATAAGAAGGAACAGGAAGTGATGCTGAAAGATTCATAAATAAACCACGATGATGTTCGTCTATTATCTTTGCTAAATGTTTAATATCATAACTTTCCATCTCTTGAGGAATAGGGTCAAACCCAATAGAAGTAATGATTTGTGCAAGAGAATTATTCAATTCAATATAATCAATATTTCGTTGTACACGTGCAAGAAGAGATCTAGCATGAGAAAAAACCAATTCCTGTTCATTATCCGTTTTTGTAAGCACTGCACTTTCTACAAGATTTGAAATTGCTTTTTCAAGCTCCGCTAATTTAGCAGAATCACGAAAAGTCTGAATAGCAGATAAATGCTGAAGATAAGCAATATTAACCTGAGCTAAAACAACCAATGTCAGAGCATCACGACGACTTTTAATTAGCTCTAACCGCTCCTCATTTTCCTTATTTTGTTTTGACCATAGAAGAGGCTGTAAAAGGTTATAGGATAACTGACCACCAATACTAATCCATGAACTATTTAAAAGAAATTTATTATGATCGTAATCCAAACTCAAACTATGTGTTGGAAAAGGTATAAGACTTAACAGATGCTTCTTTCTTTCAAGACTTTCTATATTGTAATTATAATCCTCCTCTGCAAGTTCCGGACGATTAACAAGAGCATAAATTTCAAGTTGATCTAAACTAGGCTTAATTAAAGGTAAATCTTTAACATCAACATCAGGACTCTTTAGCCTAAAATTATCACCAAACCTTACATTCAAAAGAGCAGCTAACTCAACTTTTGAAGATTCCAAACTGGCCTGTAAACTATTAAGTTCCTTGATAGTCTGAATAAGATTTCGTTGATAAGTAAGATTTTTAATAGGTATGGATATATTTTTTTCATGAATTATCCTAGCTCGTTCTAAAGCTTTCTCCGCTTCATTTTTTACAAGCATAATATCTTTTTCAACATGCTCTGCTATAGCTGCCCGCATAAAAGCCACCCTCACCTCACTCATAATATCATGAATAATAGCACGGCGTTTTTCACGAGAAATTTGAATACGATTTGCATTTTGTTTTGCTCTTACAAAATTCAAACCATACTCAAGAATACCGTAAGTAGTACTGAGACGAGCTGTAACAGTTCTATCCTCAGATGAACGGGAAAAATTCAGATTTTGTATTCCTGTTCCAATTTCCTCACTTTTAGCTCCCTTACTGCTATTACGTTTAGAAACACCTACCTCTGCATTAAGAGACGGTAAAAGATCTATTTGACTAAGAGCATACTGTGTATTTGCAAGACGATCTTCCTGAAGACGTATCCGCACATCAATATTATATTTTAATGCACGAGCCATTGCCTCCTCAAGAGACATTTCTTTATCCACAAGAGTCCGTTCAGGAAAAATATTTTCAAGAGTCAGTTTAACGCGCTCCATACGCTGAGATTCAGATAAAGGAGGCACGCTCATTGAACATGCAGGAACTATAATCAACAACATCAAAAGAAAAATCTTATGAACATTGGCTACAATTTTCATATAAAAAAGATGACTCATCAATAACAATCATAAAAAAATATTTGATTCTATTGATAATATTCTAAATTTAACAATTACATTTGTAAATCTTGTATACAGATATCCCCACAAGTATTACAATAAATCGAACTGCTGCTCCTCAGCTATCTGATTTATTTCCCTCAGTGTTACAAAGGATTATTCGGAATGCTTAAAAATAAGATTCTTTACGGAATGGCGATATGGTTATTTTGTCTCTGGGGTTTTCTTTCTGTTCCCGTATATGCTCAAAATGACATTGAACGTTTTGAAGCTGTATTATTGCCTGTAACAGAAACCATATTATCGTCAAGTCTCGCAGGGTATATTCAAAAAATAAATATTGAGGAAGGATATGCTTTTCAAAAAGACGATGTACTGATTGAATTTGATTGTCAACTTTATGAAATGGAACTGAAAAGACTTACTCTTGAACAAAAAATAGCTATCGAAAAACTAAAAACAACAAAGGAACTATTTACACTGAAAGCAGCAAGCAAAATGGATTTGCTTTTAGCTGATATTGAGCTTAAAAAAAGCAAGTTAGAGAAAGAAAAACAACAATATTTACTTGAAGGCTGTCAAATAACAGCTCCTTTTGATGGCTACGCCGTTGAATTTTATATCTCTCCGTACCAAACTATTCCTGCAAGTTATGAATTAGTCAGGCTCGTTAACGGAGAAAATTTAAAATTGGAATTATTTGTTTCATCAAACCACCTCTCAAAATTTGTTTCAGGATCAAAATTTGATTTCTATGTAAATGAAACAAAACAATCATATCAGGCACAAGTTGTTGCTATTGTGCCACTTATAGATTCAGTTTCTCAAACATTTAAAGTTATAGCTAAATTGAATTTCAACGACCCAATGTTACTTCCCGGAATGTCCGGCACTGTAAAAGTAGAAAAATAATTTGAAACCAGAATAATTCAGGAAACCTCCGCTATCAAAAAAGACGAGCCTCAAAAACACCTAAAAACTTTAGAGACCCAATTAACAGGGACATCCAGATTATTGCATATTAACAGCATAACGCGTTCTGCTGAGAGTATAGAAGATGTTTATTTTATAGCTGTAAATGAAACACATAATTTGGTTGCATATGACGAGGCTGTTCTTTGGCTGGAAAATAGCCAAAGTAATATAGATATACAAAGCATTTCAGGACTTTCATCATTCGATAAAGTTGCACCGAAAATAGTTTGGCTTAATCGAATTATTTCATTTTTGGAAACCTCACCGATCTCTCTTTCCAAAGACAATGACACAGATTTATTTCGTTTGGTCAGAGCAAAAGATTGCCCTGATAAAATCGCTGCTGAATGGGCAGAATTTTCTTCACCTTTTGGTCTGTATATCCCTTTTACACTGGTTAGATCAGGCATTAAGGGAGGTATGTTTTTCACACGCTCAACTATATGGACAGAGCAGGAATGTAAACTAATTCAAGAAGCTGTCGGTATATATACTTATGCTTTATCATTCCAAAAAGTCACCTCTTATGAACCATTGCTATCTAAAGCTATAAAATATGTAAAAAAAAGACGGTTTCTTGTAGGCGCTTTTTTAATCCTACTATCTTTCTGGCCAATAAGAATATCTGTTATCGCTCCGATGGAAGTTATTCCTAAAAATCCATGGGTTGTAACAGCCCCGCAAGATGGAGCAATTCAAACAATTCACGTTAAACCCAACCAAAAAGTAAAAAAAGGAGACATGCTTGTTTCTTTGGATAATACAAAATTACGAAACGAAGTTATACTGGCTGAACAAGCATTGAGCATTGTACAGCAACAACTACGGCAAACACAACAACAGGCTATTTCCAGCCGGCGTAATGATAAAGACGAAGGGCACCGCGGTGATGCTATCTTGTTGCAACTGGATGTACAGCAAAAACAAAATGAATTGCGTTATATGCAAGAGCTTTTAACTAAAACAAAAGTTTTTTCAGAGATAAACGGTATTGTCGTTTTTAATGATGCTACTGAATTGGAAGGTCGTCCCGTAAGAACAGGCGAGCGCATTTTATGGGTTGCTAATGAAAAAGACGTTAGAATTGAAGTTACAATTCCTGTTGAAGACGCTATCGAGTTAGAAATAAATAATCGTGCGGATAGCTTCTTATATACTGCTCCCCTTAATCCTGTTCGTGGAAAAATATCAAACATTAGCTATGATGCTACAGAAACAAAAACACGCGGACAATTAGCCTACAATATAAAAGTATCATTAATAGATGAAAGCAAAGACAGCTTACCTCGTATAGGTCTCAAAGGAACTGCAAAGATATATGGCGACAAAGTAGCTCTTGTCTATTATTTATTCAGAAAACCAATATCTTATATACGGCGTTGTTTATTTTAGATAGGTACACATACTTTGTCAGAACAAATAAAAGACTTTAAACTTCGTCCCTATCGTAATGATCTTCATATTTTACCACATGGAAAAGATCAAAATGGTAGTCCTATGTGGCTTTTACATGATATGCCCGCCAATAAATATTTCAGCATAGGATGGCTCGAATTTGAACTTCTTTCACGTTGGCATATAAACAATCCTAGCCTCATTATAGATGATGTTAAATCACGTACAACACTACAGCCGACCCTTGAAGACATTCACTCTTTTCAAGAGTTCTTAGAAAAAAATGAACTTTTGCAACCACAAAATCCTGAAGAATGGTTGAAACTCAAAACTCTTTACCTGCAAAAAAAGAAAATCACACTAAACAGTATTCTAAAGCATTACATTTTTTTTAAAATTCCATTATGGCATCCTGACCGCTTTCTGGAATTTATTACACCGAAGCTATCTTTTATTTATACAAAAACTGCATTCATTGTCTTTATTCTATTGATCTTTTTATCTGTTATTTTGCTGTTAAGGGAATGGAGTAGTTTTCTGGACAGCTTTTCTTATTTTTTCTCAATTGAAGGCTTCATAGCTATGGCATTAATTTGGATGATAACACAGATTATCCATGAGTTAGGCCATGCTATAACAGCAAAACATTTTGGACTAAGAGTGCCTGTACTGGGATTAGCCTTTATCGTTTTATTTCCAGTTATGTATACAGATACCACAGATTCATGGCGACTAACATCACGCGCTCAGCGATTAGGTATCGGTATTGCCGGTATCGTAGCAGAAATGGGACTGGCAATTCTCGGAACTTTGTTATGGGTAGTTCTGGATGATGGTGCATTGCGTTCAGCAGCATTTACACTGGCTAGTGTAACGTGGATTACAACTTTATTTATAAATATAAATCCTTTGATGCGATTTGACGGATATTATTTGCTGGCAGATTTTAGCAGAATAGATAATTTGCAAACGCGCTCTTTTGAGTACGGAAAATGGTTCTTACGGCGTTTATTTTTAGGACTTGATATCCCTCCTCCTGAAACAGTTACAATGCAACAACATCTGTTTTTTCTCATATATGCTTACGCTGTCTGGATTTACCGCTTTTTCCTTTTTATAGGAATCGCCTTGGCCGTCTATTATTTGTTCTTTAAAACTTTGGGAATCGTTTTGATGATTTTTGAAGTGTTTTATTTTATTATAGTGCCTATTACAAAAGAACTGAAAATCTGGTGGAAAATTCAAAAAATGAGACCGGTTAACCGAAATATTATAGGAACATTTATTTTAATATCACTAACAATGTTCGCTGTTTTTTTTCCATGGCAAAGCCATATCTTAGCTCCTGCATTACTGCGTTCTGAATTTCAGACTGAGATTTTTGCTCCGGAAGCAGCACAATTAAAAACAATACATGTACAATCCGGCAATTTTGTTAAACAAGGAGATATCTTGTTTACTTTGGATTCTGTGGCATTAAATCATAAATTAAAAAATGCAGAATTAGAAATTAATAAATATACGCAGATCATGGACAGAACGCTGACCTTGACAAACTGGCGGCAAAATAAACTAGTTACCGGACAACAACTTCTGGCAGCTAACAGTAAAGCACACGGTTTTAGAAAATCTATAGAGCAACTATCAATCAAAGCACCTTTTTCCGGCATGCTTTTTATTGATGATTATGCCTTAAAAGAAAATATATGGGTTAATACTCAGAGTGCCCTTGCAAGATTAGTTTCACCAAAAGATTTTCTAGTAGAAGCCTATATTCTGGATCGTGATTTACATCGCATAAAGCTTGATGTTGATATCTCTTTTTATAGCGAAAAATCTCTACAAAAATTTAAAGGCAAAATTATTCATATTGACCGTACAGCCACACGTATTTTGCATACTGAAATTCTTAGCTCTGAATTTAAAGGTGCTTTAGCTGTAACACGGAACAATAAAAATGAAATGATCCTGAATGAAACAAGATATCGTGTATTGATAAAACCATCACAGAAAGTTAATTCCTTATTACAAATAGAACGGGGATGGATAAAAGTTTTCGTTGAAAAACAAAGTATCTCCTCTCGCTTATTTCAAAAAACGCTTTCACTTATAATACGAGAAAGCGGGTTTTAAAACTAAACTTTACAATCCTAAAAAATGCCATCTGACTCTTGGATATAAAAATCACATAGAGTTTAAAAATATGATAATCTCAATCAAGCAATCGCTTTTCTTTTATTTCATTCAATGGATAAAATCTTATGATTCAAAAAATATTTGTCTTTCCCAAAGCCTTTATTAATAAAAAACGCGAAACTCATATTCCCATCACCTTAATTACAGAAAACAAATATAAAAGCTGGATTGAAAAACAACCGGCAGCAATAACATCACAAATCAATGAAGAAGGATTTAACCCGAAAGGGACGCATATTCTTATCATTCGCAACGTTAAAGGACAGATTAAACAAATTTATGGCGGTGTGCATGATGAAATTGAACTTTATGATCTGGCTGAAATTTCCAATGCGATTCAAAAATCATTTTCTGAGAAAGCTTTAAAGAAAACCAGTTTTGAAATTAAAGAAAGCAACTTTAATGAAGCGATAATTAATCGCGCTCATATTGGTTGGGGACTGGCTGCCTATAAATTTGAACTTTACAAAAAAGACAAGCAAATAACTCCTGCTCTGGTTTTCTCACCAAAAGCTAACAAAGAGCGGATAAATGCCTACACAAATAGCATTGCACTACTTAAAAACATGATTAACACTCCGGCAAATGATATGGGGCCAGATGAAATGGAGGCCAGCGCTCGTAAGGTTGCAAAAGAATATAAAGCTAAAATCAAGGTTATTAAAGATAAGCAGCTTTTAGAACAAAATTATCCATTAATCTTTGCAGTTGGAGATTCAAGTCCACGCCGTCCACGTTTGATTGAGATTAAATGGGGAAATACAAAACATAAAAAGCTCACACTTATAGGTAAAGGCGTTGTTTTTGATACCGGCGGGCTTGATATGAAACCATCAAATTATATGGCTCTGATGAAAAAAGATATGGGTGGCGCAGCGCATGCATTATCTCTAGCTCGCATTATTATGGCATTAAAGCTGCCTGTTAATTTACGTGTTTTATTACCGGTTGTAGAAAACTGTGTTTCCGGTACGGCCTTCCGTCCCGGTGATGCAATGCCAAGCCGTAAAGGATTAATTGTTGAAAATAAATGTACAGATGCAGAAGGACGGCTAATCCTTGCCGATGCCATTACGTTAGCAAGCGAAGATGAACCTGATTTGATAATTGATTTTGCAACGCTCACAGGTTCGGCACGTGCTGCACTTGGAACAGATATTCCCGCTATGTTTTCAAATAACAACAAAGTAGCAAAAGAGCTACAAGATATTTCCATGATAGAAGAAGATCCGCTATGGCAAATGCCTCTTTGGGAGCCTTATAACAAAATTATCAAAAGCAATATTGGCGATATTATGAACAGTGTAGATGCACCCGGAGATCTTATTTACAGTGCTATTTTCCTGCAAAACTTTCTGGTTAATGAAACAAACTGGATTCATATTGATGGTTTTGCTTGGGAATCCAGAGGTAGAGCCGGACGGCCAATTGGAGGTGCTGATACAGGTTTACGATCTGTTTTTGCATTTTTGGAAAAATGGTGTTGAATAAACGAACGGAGAGAGATTGATCTAGTATTTTCCCATCACAGCACGTCTAATATTTCCTGTGCAAAATCACTGAGACTATCATCTCGCGCTCCCATAATAACAATACGATCACCGGATTTTGCATTGCTTTTTATAAACGGCAAAATATCCATTCGCTCTTTAAAACAAATCGCATTACAGTTTTTAGAAACAATAATATCAACAATATCTTTAGAGCTAATCGAACGATCCGTTGTTCCTCCAGCATAAAATGGCTCGGTCATTAATAAAATATCTTGATCTGATAAATGCTTAACAAAACTTTCTGCGATTTCATGTCCCATTAGCTTTAAAGGTGAAAACCCATGTGGCTGGAATATTACAATTAAATTTCCATCAAATAATTTCAGGGTTTTTAATGTTGCTGAGATTTTATCCGGATTATGAGCGAAATCATCAATAACTGTAATTCCGTTTTTTGTACCAATAAATTCAAACCGACGCTTTATACCTGTAAATTCTTCCAAACCTTTAATAGCTATATCTAGCTGTAAACCAACAGATTTACACACACTCAAACAAGCCAGAGCATTGTAAATATTATGCTCTCCAGACTGGCGCAAATTTACCTGATAAGTTTTCCGCGTATCCAATTCATAAATATCAAAGGAAGTGCTTGATGGTTCTAAAGTTATATTACATGCTTTTAATAATGCGCTTTGATCTTCAATAGCGTAGCTGAAAATCATGGCTCCGGCTTTATCTGCCAAGGCTTTAATCTTTTCATCATCAAAATTAAGAACAACTGCATTGCTTGCTTTAGCGATAAAATTGCTAAATAAAATCTCCAGCTCTTCAAGAGATTTATGATCTAACGCAATATTATTTAAGACCGCAATATCAGGATTATAAAGTACAATTGAACCGTCACTTTCATCTGTTTCCGTTACAAAAACCTCACCCATGCCAACGCGCATATTGCTTTCAAAATTATTAATAATTCCACCATTCATAACGGTAGGATCAAAACCAGCATAGCTCAAAACAGTAGCAATCATACCGGTTACAGTTGATTTACCACTTGTTCCGGCAACAGATATTCCAATTTTGGATTCATTAAATATTTCCACCAATAACTCAGCACGTTTACGAATTGGAATATTGAGATCAATAGCTGCTTTCACATCAGGGATAGAATTCTCAACTGCACTTGATACAATAAGAGCATCAAGATCATTTGTAATACCAGAACCATCCTGAGGAAAAAGCTTAATTCCCATATCCAGAAGCTTCTGAAATTTTTCTTTAGATGTGCCTTGATCGCAACTACGGTCAGAGCCTAAAATACAATAACCTTTTTGTATAAAAATAGCAGCCAGAGAGCTCATACCACTACCTCCGATTCCACAAAAAAAATAAGTTATCTGCGGATTGCATTCACTCATAAGATAGCCATTTAAGATACAATTGTCCCATGTATAAGTATATATTCCTATCACATTTTATGATAACTGTCAAGGAATATTATAACTATTTTTTATTCACCGGGAAAAAGAGATACAGGATCACTAAACACGCTAGGATCTCCAGATGGATTCATATCTGCACCTATATTATCAATAACGTCAATAAGATCGCTCTTACCACCACTCTCACCACCATTCATAACAGGAGATGTCACAATACTTTCCTTAAGAGAACTCGAATCACTTGAACTTGTATATGAACCCCATGGAAGTTCACGACGTTTAATTTCAACAGGCGTGGCATAACGATCCTCATTAAGACGCGGATATCCAGATTTAAACTCTTCAAGATCATATTCTTCAGGTTGTTTTATATCCGGATTATTTTGTGCGGGAAGTGCCTCTTGACGAGGCTTGATACCAACAAAACTAACCTCAATAACGCTTGGATATTTAAACATAGATTTCGATGCATAATCCCATGCTACCCCCGGAAGAATACCCGTTATAACATTACCATAAACACTATCTTCGATTATTGGAGTAATATAAACTTTTCTACGGCGATTTCCCGGAGCTTTACAATCTATCTCCATATCTTTATTAGATTTAAAAACATTAATTGTTTCCGGCGGGTTCATTTTATATTTAAGCCCCTCAACATATACATGACAAGTAGCATTATGAGCCCCCGGAGTTTTCAGTGTTATCTCTTGATTTGATCCATCAACGGTATACGAACAAGCACCCAATGAAAACAAAGGTGCTAATAAAACTCCACTTAATAATAAAAACCGGCAAGAGCGAAAAGGAAACATAAAGGGTAACGTGTCCAAGAAAGAATAAATACAAATCTTCCATGAGACTACCGGAAACTTAAGCCGGACGCAATCATGCTCTGTTTCATAAATTATTTTCATGAGAATTATTATTCTTTGCTTTTTTATTAATGCTAAATTCAAGGCTATCACCGTTAGAACTTACCTTAACAGTTGAGCCATCTTCAACATCACCTTGTAAAATCATTTCCGCCAACTTGTTTTGTAACTCTGTTTGAATCACTCGCTTGAGCGGACGTGCACCATATGCCGGCTCATAACCCTTATCCACAAGCCAAGACTTAGCATTAGAATCAATATCCAAAATAATATGACGATCTTTTAACAAATCATGAAGATAGCCTAACTGAATATCTATAATTCCTGCCATTTGCTCTTTATCAAGACGTTTAAACAACAATATTTCATCGAGACGATTAAGAAATTCAGGGCGAAAAGCTGCTCGAACAGCTTCCATAACCTGTGAACGTACATCATCAATATCTGCTCCATCTTCCTGATTAACCAAATACTCAGAACCTAAATTCGATGTCATAATCAAAACTGTATTACTAAAATCCACTGTACGCCCCTGCCCGTCTGTCAAACGTCCATCATCAAGAACTTGCAAAAGAATATTGAAAACATCCGGATGTGCTTTTTCTATTTCATCAAACAGTACAACCTGATACGGACGGCGACGAATAGACTCTGTTAACGCACCGCCTTCTTCATATCCAACATATCCGGGAGGCGCACCAATCATGCGAGCGACAGCATGTCTTTCCATATATTCAGACATATCCATACGGAGCATTGCCGAATCATCGTCAAACATAAATTCTGCCAAAGCCTTTGTAAGTTCTGTTTTTCCAACACCTGTAGGCCCAAGAAATAAAAATGAACCTATAGGACGACGTGAATCCTGCAAACCTGCTCTGGAACGGCGAATAGCATTTGATACAGCAGTAACAGCCTCACTCTGTCCTACAACGCGCTGACTAAGCTTTTCTTCCATTTGTAAGAGCTTATCACGCTCTCCCTCAAGCATTTTATCAACCGGAATACCTGTCCATTTACTTACAACATAAGCTATTTCATCATCTGTAACTTCTTCTTTAATTAAATGTGATTTTGAACTTGCTCCAGTTTTTTCCGGTGCATCGGCTAATTTTTGCTCAAGCTCAGGAATTTTTCCATATTTCAATTCACTAGCTTGAGCCCACTGACCATCACGCTCAGCATGCTCTAATTCCATACGCGCACGATCTAACTCTTCAGTAAATTTCTGTCCGGCATTCAGTTTTTCTTTTTCAGCCATCCATTGACTTGTCAAATCGGCAGCCTTTGATTCCAGCTCTAATAATTCTTTCTCAAGCTTTTTAAGACGCTCTTTAGATGCCTTATCGGATTCTTTCTTCAATGCTTCACGCTCAATTTTTAATTGAATAATACGCCTGTCCAACCCTTCTATTTCCTCAGGCTTGCTATCGGCTTGCATTCTAATTCTTGCGGCTGCTTCATCAATTAAATCAATTGCCTTATCCGGCAAAAAACGATCTGTGATATAACGATTAGAAAGCGTAGAAGCGCTAACAATTGCATTATCTGTTATTCGAACACCATGATGAAGCTCATATTTTTCTTTTAAACCCCGCAAAATAGAAATTGTATCCTCAACTGTAGATTCAGCAACAAATACAGGCTGAAAACGACGGGCAAGTGCTGCATCCTTTTCTATGTGTTTACGGTATTCATCAAGCGTTGTTGCTCCAACCATATGAAGCTCACCCCGCGCTAGAGCCGGTTTTAGCATATTCCCAGCATCCATTCCGCCCTCTCCGGCCTTTCCAGCCCCAACGAGCGTATGAAGTTCATCGAGAAACAAAATAACTTCACCGGAAGCATTGCGAACCTCATCTAATACGGCCTTAAGTCGTTCTTCAAACTCTCCACGAAACTTAGCTCCAGCTAAAAGTGAACCAAGATCAAGAGACATCAAGCGTTTGTTTTTCAGGCTTTCCGGCACATCTCCATTAATAATTCGCAGGGCAAGCCCTTCAATAATAGCTGTCTTGCCAACTCCGGGCTCACCAATGAGAACCGGATTATTTTTTGTGCGACGAGAAAGAACCTGCACCGTACGGCGAATTTCTTCATCACGACCAATAATCGGATCAAGCTTTCCTGCTCTTGCCGTTTCTGTCAGGTCATGTGCATATTTATTAAGTGCGTCAAACTGATCTTCTGCGTTTTCATTATCCGCAGTTCGCCCCTTGCGCATATCATTAATAGCCTGATTTAAAGCATTATCCGAAACTCCGGCATCTTCAAAGTGACCCGCTATATCAAGCTTTTTAGCCATAAGCATAGCCTGTAAAATACGCTCTATTGTAACAAACTTATCACCGGCTTTTTCCGCTAAATTCAATGCGTTATCAGCTATCTTTACTATATCGGATGAGAGTCTTAATTGCCCCGCCCCTGATCCGGTAACTACTGGAAACTTTGACAAAGCAGCTTCAATTCCACTACGCAACATAGAAACATCACCGTTAGCAATTTCTATAAGCTTTTGTGCTATTGAGCCACTATCATCAAGCATTACTTTAAGCAAATGATCCGGCTCTAGAGACTGATGTCCTAAACGCATTGCAAGAGTTTGTGCTTGCTGAAAAAAACCTCTTGTTTTCTCTGTAAACTTATCGAAATCCATAGCAATAACCTCCTTATAATTTATTCCTGAACACCGCTACTGAACCAACCAAACTATACAGGCACTATATTATAAATTACTATAACAACAAAGAAAAAGGCGAGCAAACGCCCGCCTTATAAAATCAAAAAAATCACAGAATCAAAATCTATAAATTACGCATCACTTAAAGCGCCTGTACGTGCCATAGTACCTTCCGCAGATGCAACTTTAGGAGCATCCCCCAAGATACTGGAAGGTAAGGATAAATCATCATTCTTCACCTGCTTTTCCACGGTTGTTTTTTTCTGTGAAACAGCCTCTTTACTCACTTGAGTTTGAGCCTGAGTTTGAGCTTGTATAGCCTGTACGTTTTCATTCTGAGCATTAATGATACGCTGATAATGCTCAACGTGTTGTAAATAGCTCTCAGCAAGAATTATATTGCCCATTGATGTTGCATCCCTAGCCAATGTTGTGTACTTCTCGGCAACCTGATGCGCTGTTCCACGAATACGTACATCTGGCCCGTTACTATCATAAACCTGCGTGCGAGATCCGTTACCATTACGGCGACTGCCTCCATTGCTGCCCCCGTTCCCTCTACCTCTCTGACGTCTACTTGATGTTCCATGTCTCATTTAACTATTCCACTTTATTGTTCATTTTCTAATAAATACAACACGTACACCATACATGATTCATAATCACATAGATAGTGCTCGCAACTCTTTCGACTTTTTAAACACAAGATGTTGAGTTATTCCAATCCTCTACAGACTGTATCTAGCGTTTTGTGTGTGTTAAGCCACTACAACCTACCTTGAGGTGGTTTTATTTATCAACCGCCATGCCTAATATTTTTTTATTTATCCCCACAGGAGATATCCACAACCCGCGCCTGCCCTGCGAAATCATGATGTACGTCTCTAACAGAAAAACCTGATTCTTCCGCGAGTCGCATTACATCTTTTTGCTGATCATAACCTATTTCAAATAAAGCAATTCCACCTTGCTTTATATACGCATTAATCTCTTTTAAAATATCACGGTAAGCTTTTAAACCATCATTTCCACCCTCTAAAGCTAGAATCGGGTCGTAGTTTTGCACTTCTTTCGGAAGTGTTGGAATAATTTGATTCGAAATATATGGAGGATTCGAGACAATTAAATCAAATTTTTTATTAAGCGCCTGCCCCCAAAAGCCACAAAAAAAACTACTGCGCTCTTCTACTTCATTATATTTAGCATTGTAACGAGCTATCTTTAAAGCACTTAAAGATTTATCAATGCCTACCCCTATCGCATCCGGAAACTCTTTTAACAGTGCAATCAAAATACAGCCTGAGCCTGTTCCCAAATCCAAAATAGTTTGCGGTTGTTTCCCTACGCAAGAACGCAATGCAATCTCAACCAACATTTCTGTATCCGGCCTCGGATCTAGAGTTTCTTCATTAATTTTAAATTTTAACCCCCAAAACTCCCGCTCACCAAGAATACGAGAAACAGGTTCTCCATTTATACGTCGCAATATATCTTTTTCTATTTCTATCAATGCTTCTTTTTTAATTTTTATATCTGGAGATGCAATGATATCAGCCCATTCATAACCGGTATGCTTTTGAATAATCATTCGCGCATCCTGACTAGCTGTTTGAATACCAGCCCTAACCAGTTCCGCTTGCATATACTTATAAAGATCGGATAACTGATCCGGAAATTTCATTGCTTATGAATCCATTGCTGCCAGCGAAGAAGCCTGATCTTCTGCAATTAAAGCAGAAACAATTTCATCCATAGCTTGACCACTCAGAATATCATCAAGCTTTTGCAGCGTCAGGTTAATGCGGTGATCTGTTACTCTTCCTTGCGGAAAATTATAAGTCCTGATGCGCTCTGAACGATCACCGGAGCCTACCTGTGATTTTCTATCTTTTGCACGTTCATCAGCCAAACGCTGGCGCTCCAGATCATAGATACGGGTTCTAAGAACAGTCATAGCCTTTGCGCGATTCTTATGCTGGGAACGCTCCTCCTGCATTTCTACAACTACACCGGTTGGCAAGTGAATAATACGCACAGCACTATCTGTTGTATTAACATGCTGTCCTCCGGCACCCTGTGATTTATAAGTATCAATTCTTAAATCAGATGGATTTATATCAACATCAACCTCTTCAGCTTCAGGCAATACCGCTACAGTTGCAGCCGATGTATGAATCCGTCCCCCTGATTCTGTCTTAGGAATGCGTTGCACACGATGCACACCGGATTCATATTTCATTCGGGAAAATACATTCTTACCCTTAATCTGCGCTACAATTTCCTTATAGCCTCCAATATCATTCTCCCGCGTCTCAACTACTTCAAGCTTCCAGCCCATCACAGAAGCGTATCCCTTATACATTGTGAAAAGATCTGATACAAAAAGCGCAGCCTCATCACCACCGGTTCCAGCACGAATCTCAAGAATCGCATCCTTAGCATCAGCCTCATCTTTTGGAATAAGCACCAACCTAATATTATGTTCAAGCTCTGGAATTGTTTTTTCAATAACACGCAACTCTTCCGCTGCCATATTCTTCATTTCAGAATCCGACAACATACAGGTCAAATCCTCTTTTTCCTGAAGTGCCTTTGTATATTCATCAATAACTTCTACTACAGGACTAAGCTCAGCATATTCCATTGATAGCCTCGTGTAATCTTCACCGCTAAGATCACCTTGAGACATTAAAGCTGCCAACTCTTCGTGTCTTGCCTTAATAGAGACAAATTTTTCCTGCATAGACATTGAAAGTTATTCCGGTTTTATTGCATAGTTATTTTTAAGATACTCCGCATCCAAAGGTATATGTCTGCGAACAGCACCCAGATTACCTATAGGAGATAGCTGTTGCCCGTCAACCTCAAGAATTACTCCTCCAGCATTTCCAAGAGACATTAAAAGGTCAGGTCGATTTGGTACATAATATTTATCATCTGCCTTTAAGACCTGTGAAACCAAAACCTTACCGGTCTTATCTTTAATTTCCACCCATGTGTTTTGCTCAATATTTAAAATAATTTCATTTTTAAATATTTCTTTTATGGATGCTTTTTCTTCTTCAGATGGCATTGGAGGGCCATAAATCTCACCTTCTTTATGTAAAGACTCTACTTTCATTTCTACAGGAATAGGAGGAATTTGCTTAACAAAAGCACGATCACTATTATGTATCATCCACCATGCTATAATAATTAATGCCGATACAACCAAAGACAAACCGACAAGCCACATAGGTGGAATTTTTGTTTCTGAAGCAATTACAGGAAAAGCAAGCTCAGGATCTTCTGTCTTACCAACATCTTGAGTTTTAAACAGATGAACCATACGTTCACCATCCAGCCCTAAATACTCTGCATAAGCTCTTACAAAGCCTATTGCATAGACTCGTCCCGGCAAGTTTTCTACTTTACCCGATTCTATTGATTCTATCTGAACGGCACGAATACAAATAGCACGCTCAATATCTAAGATAGACTGACCGTAATATTCCCTAGTACGGCGAAGAATTTCACCGAGTGGCATATCTGTATAATAAAGCTCATCTTCACTGAGCGCAGCTTGTTCCATGATGTAAATACATTATGACGCATCAAAACTCATCGCAAGCTTTTAAAATCACTCTTCTTCAAGACCATAAGCCGTATGCAAAGAACGCACAGCAAGTTCTGTATAATCTTCTTCAATTAAAACACTGATTTTAATTTCTGAAGTTGAAATTACCTGAATATTAATATTTTTTTCCGCCAATGTTTTAAACATAGTACTGGCTACACCGTGATGAGAAATCATACCAATACCTACGACAGATATCTTTGCTACATTTTCGTTTATATCAATATCAACTCCCTCTAAATCTGAAACATCGGAAAGAGTCTTAACTGCCTTAGGTACATCAGCCTTAGCAATCGTAAATGTAATATCTGTTGTTTTTCCATCAGGGGAAATATTCTGGACAATCATATCAACATTAATTGCAGCCTGAGCAAGAGGCTGAAAAATTGTTGCCGCAACCCCCGGTATATCAGGAACACTTAACAATGTTATTTTTGCTTCATCACGTTTATAGGCAATTCCGCTTACGAGTTCATCTTCCACAATATTATCCTCTTTTGTTACAAGGGTTCCGGGTAAATCACTTCCAATATATTCTTCAAAACTAGAAAGTACCTGCAAGGATACTTCCTTTTTCATAGCTATTTCAACTGAGCGCGTCTGTAGCACTTTTGCGCCCAATGATGCTAATTCCATCATTTCTTCAAAAGATATTTTCTTAAGTTTTCTAGCATTTGGCACAATACGTGGGTCTGTTGTATATACTCCATCCACATCTGTATAAATATCACATCTATCTGCACCAAGTGCCGCAGCCAATGCTACAGCAGATGTATCAGAACCGCCACGGCCAAGTGTTGTAATTCGACCACTTTGCGTCATGCCTTGAAATCCGGGAACAACAACAATTTCACCATCATCAAGACGTTTATGCACTTCATTAGTATCAATGCCGGTAATTCGTGCCTTACCGTGAACATCATTAGTATGCACAGAAATCTGCCATCCTAACCATGAGCTAGCTGTAATTCCTCGTTTTTGCAAAGCGATAGCCAAAAGACCGGCCGTCACTTGTTCTCCACTGGATACAACAACATCATACTCTCTCATGTCATAAAATGGATTTATTTGTTTACAATAATCAACAAGTCGATTAGTTACACCGGACATTGCAGACACAACGACCACAACTTTGTGTCCAAGCTTAGCCTCACGTACTATTTTGTTAGCAACGACCTCAATACGCTCAACGTCCGCAACAGACGTTCCACCAAATTTTGCAACAATTAACGCCATAATCTTTATTTTCTAACTTTTAAAAACTTTTAACTACGAATGGACATAAATGAACACAAATAGTAATAAATAAAAATAGAAAGATTAATATTCATCAGTATTCATTTATAATTTTTCAAAGAATATAACCTTTACAAGGAAGATATGTGCCATGTCCAGTAGTGTTAATAAAGAAGAAATAAATAAATTTTCAAAAAATGCACATGACTGGTGGAATGAAAATGGCTCATTCAAGCCATTACATAAATCAAACAACGTGCGCATTGATTATATTAAACAACAAATTTACACGCATTATTCTATAGATAATACGAAAAATAATGATAGCTCTGCTCTTTTTAAAAATATTTCCATTATAGATGTTGGATGTGGCGGAGGTTTAATTTGTGAGCCTATGGCTCGTATGGAAGCTAACATAACCGGCGTAGATGCAGACAGTGTTGCAATTGAAGTTGCAACTAAACATGCTAATAAATCAAATCTAAAAATCAACTATCTAAATGGCTCAATAGAAGAAATTGAAGAAAAATTTGATGTAGTGCTAGCTCTTGAAATATTAGAGCATGTTAATAATCCGAATGACTTTATAAAAGTTTGTGCAAACCTTATGAAAGAAGGAGGCATAATCATTTTCTCAACACTTAACCGCACACCAAAATCTTTAATATTTGGTGTGGTGGCTGCGGAATATATTCTGCGCTGGATTCCTAAAGGTACACATAGCTGGGGAAAATTTATACAACCTTCAGAGCTTGTAAAATATTGCAGAGATGCAAAGCTAAAACCTCTCAATACAAGCGGACTTACTTTCAATATTCTTAACGGAGAATTTGAGATGAACGAAAAAAACATTGCTATAAATTATTTTTTAACTGCTATAAAATAGAGGCTAACACCTAATATGAAAATTCTTGTCCCGATCAAAAGGGTAATTGATTACAACGTAAAAATCCATGTAAAGGCCGATGAAACCGGCGTTGATTTGGCAAACGTAAAAATGTCGCTCAATCCTTTTGATGAAATTGCAGTTGAAGAAGCTGTACGCCTGAAAGAAGCCGGTAAAACAAGTGAAATTATTGTTGTAAGCATTGGCTCTGAAAAAGCTCAAGAACAAATTCGCACAGCAATAGCAATGGGGGCAGATCGAGGTATTCTTGTGCAAACAGATGATCCTATTGATCTAGGCGGTATAGAACCTTTAGCCGTTGCAAAAATACTTAAAATTTTAGTTGAAAAAGAAAATCCTGATTTTGTTCTAATGGGAAAGCAATCCATTGATGATGATTCTAACCAGACAGGGCAGATGCTCTCTGCGCTTTTAGGTTGGGCGCAAGGAACTTTTGCTTCTGCTATTGAGGTTAATAATAAATCAATCATAGTCACTCGTGAAATTGATGGCGGACGTGAAACTTTAAAATTAAAAATGCCGGCCGTTATTACAACAGATCTTCGCCTTAATGAACCACGATATGCAAAACTGTCTGATATTATAAAAGCTAAAAAGAAAGAGCTTGAAATTATTTCAATAAATACCCTTGATATTGATTGCTCACCACGTCTTAAAATAATTAAGGTTACAGAACCCCCTGCCCGTCAAAATGGTATCAAAGTTTCTAATGTTGATGAACTAATTGATAAACTTAAAAATGAAGCAAAGGTATTATCATGAGTGTTTTAGTTATAGCTGAACATAATAATAAAAGACTAAAAGCCGTAACTCTAAATACTATCGGAGCAGCAAAACAGTTAGATAATGACATTCATATTCTTGTTGCCGGAAGCTCTTGCAACAGCGCTGTTGAATCAGCAGCTAAAACAGAAAACATCACCAAAGTTCTTAAAATTAATTCAAAAGAATTAAGTCATGTGACGGCTGAAAACATCGCGCCAATTATTGCTGATCTAGCAAAAAATTATACTCATGTACTAGCTCCCGCATCAACTTTTGGAAAAAATATTTTGCCTCATGCGGCTGCATTACTTGATGTACAACAAATCTCCGATATTTCAGCAATTATTGACAATGATACTTTTGAACGTCCTGTTTATGCCGGTAATGCTATTGCTACTGTTAAATCAAGCGATGATATAAAGCTTATCACTGTACGAAGCATTGCTTTTGAACCAAGCTCAAACGAAGGAGGCAATGCTCATATAGAAAACATCCCAAGCAAAGGAAAAAGTAAACTTTCAAGCTTTGTTGCTTTACGGGAAACAATATCTGACCGCCCTGAACTAACTTCCGCCAAAATCATTATTGCCGGAGGGCGAGGCATTGGCTCTGCAAGTAATTTTGCACTAATTGAAAAACTAGCTAATAAAATAGGAGCGGCTGTAGGAGCATCACGCGCAGCAGTTGATGCAGGATATATCCCTAATGATTGTCAAATAGGTCAAACCGGAAAGATCGTAGCTCCGGATTTATATATAGCAATTGGCATTTCCGGTGCTATCCAGCATTTAACAGGAATAAAAGACTCAAAAATCATTGTTGCTATTAACAATGACGAGAATGCACCAATATTCCAAGTCGCAGACTATGGGCTTGTAGCAGACTTGTTTGATGCAGTTCCGGAACTGGAAAATAAGCTTTAATTATTAATCGGATGGAATTTTAAATATAGGATTACCGGACTTTGGAAAATCAGCCCCTTCTATCTGAGCATTTTCCAAAATTGTATTTTTCATTATGGTGTCTGTAAAATCAATATCGCGCAAATCGGAACCGGTCAAGTCGGCATAAGATAAATCTGCTCCTTTAAACACAGCATTTTTCAATTGTGCATTCGTTAAATTTACATATCGTAGCTTTGCGCCTTCAAAGTTACATGGGCTAAATCTTCTCGTTGTACTTCCTCCACCAAACATCAACGCTCCAGCATTAACACCACTCATATTAGCATGGCCAAATTGAGCATTTTTAAAGCTTGCACCTCGCAAATCTGCTTCTTCCATATCACAATTACGAAAATCTGATTTATCCATAACAGCACTTTGAAGCTCAATCTTATACAAATTCATACCAAAGAATTTAGCATCTATTGCTTTAATTGCTGTCAATTTTTCCATTTTTAATGTTTTAAGAAGCCGAAGATCAATCTCACTAAGATCAAGCTGCTTACCTGACTTGCCTGCTGATTGCACCCAATTACGATGCGTTTCAATCATATGAGCTAATGGCTCATCCATATCTCCAACAGCCATACCTATATTATCATCCGTGAGCGCCATAGATATATCAATATTTTCACCGTCTTGCATTTTTTTAACATCAACGTCTATAAGAATTGCTGATTTAAGATTAGCTCCGGTTAATTTAGTTCCTTGAACTTCTGCTCCTGACAAATCAGCACCTTCAAACTGCGCCCCTGATAAATCTGCCTGTGATAAATTAGCACCAGATAATATAGCATCAGAAAAATCTGCCTTATTGGCAATAGAGCCCATAAGTTTAGCACCACTTAAATTCGCTCCACGGAAATTAACTGCCTGCCCTGCATTAAAATCATTATTAACAATCACACCGCCAACACGTAAATCCGCACTTTCAAAATCCGCACTTTCAAGATTAGCATTTTCAATACGTGCACCACGTAAATCTGAACGGATAAAAATTGCCTGAAATAAATTAGCTTCGCTTAAGTTACATGCATATAAGGATGCTTCCTGAAAATTTGTACCGGATAAATTCATATTCGACATAACGCATCCGACAAAGTTGGCTTGACGTAAATTTTGCTTTTCTAGAGATAAACCGGAAATATCTATATTTTTCAACATAGCTCTACGCCCGCCTAAACGCCCCTCTAAAAAACGCGTATGCAATCGTACCATAGCATCGAGCTGATCTTGAGTGATCTTCTCCAACTTTTGCTTATCTAAATTTGTGCTTTCTTGCATATATCTATTGTGTCTTGAATATCATTATTAAAGATTTATGGCGGATAACAGAAAAAACGCAGCGTAATAGGATGATATCAATTTTTAACATTGAAATATAGTCTTATACTAATTAGGTTTGGCTCTGGAGAAATTTTAAAATGAAAAAGCTAACAATTATTATTTTAACCTGTCTTATGGTATCTGGATGCGGTATAAAACCCAGCACTGTAAAAGCACCTAAAGACGCTGAAACTAAGATATATCCACGCACTTATCCAGACTTAAATACACACTAACAAACAATAATCATTTACCTAAATATAAAAAACAAAGATTTAAAATCATGACTGGATATAATGAAAAAAATAATTGCCTGTATGTAGAAAACATATCACTTGAACAAATTGCCAAAGAAGTTGGAACTCCTACTTATGTCTATTCTACAGAAAACATTCGTAACCAATATGAAAAACTTCAAAATACAATGCGTAATGTTCTTCCGGCAGATCATCAGCCAATGCTTTGTTATGCATGCAAGGCCAACAGCAACATTGCCATTCTTAGCTACCTTCACAGCCTTGGCAGTAACCTTGAAATTGTATCTAAAGGCGAGCTTCACCGTGGATTAAAGGCCGGATTTGATCCATCGAAAATTGTGTCTACAGGTGTTGGTAAACAAAAAGATGAAATCACAGAGCTTTTAAATGCAGGCATTCATCAATTTAATATAGAATCTCTCCCTGAGCTTGAACAAATACAAAAAGTTGCAAATGAAATTGATAAATTTGCAAATGTTGTTTTTCGCCTAAATCCTGATATTAGCGGCGGTGGACATAATAAAATTTCTACCGGACGTAAATGTGATAAATTTGGCCTGAGCCGTAATGCGGTTTTTAAAGCCTTTGCAATGGCTAAAAACATGTCAAACATAAATGCAACCGGATTATCAATCCATATAGGGTCACAAATTTTTGAGGTTGAAACATTTAAAACAGCCTTTAAAAAACTTCCTGCGCTTGTCAGTGATTTACGCAATGAAGGACATACCATCGAATGTCTTGATATCGGTGGTGGATTTCCAATCGTCTATGACAATGAACAACTTCTCGATTTAAAAGCATATGCACAATGGGTCAATGATATTATTGTACCTCTTGATACAAAAATAATTATGGAACCGGGACGCTATCTAGTCGGAAATGCCGGTGTTTTATTAAGTAAAGTTTTATATGTGAAAGAAACGGAAGAAAAAAACTTTCTTGTACTGGATGCTGCAATGAATGATCTTATTCGCCCAACGCTTTACGATGCATATCATGAGATTGAAGCCGTACAAAACAGAAATGCCTCAAGTAAAACTTATGATGTTGTAGGGCCTGTTTGTGAAACCGGAGATACATTTGCAATCAACAGAGATATTTCTGAAATGAGTGCGGGTGATCTAGCGGTTATTAAATCCGCAGGAGCTTATGGATTTTGTATGGCCTCGAATTACAACACCCGCCCTTTACCGGCAGAAATTATGGTTAACGGCTCAAACTATGAGGTTATTCGCAAAAGACAAACAATAGAAGAAATTTTAAATATGGATATTATTCCAGAATGGATTAACTCATAAATTGAAGTTTCTAGTGCTGTTCGGAAGAAACTGAAACTTGAGACTCCTCAGTCTTCTGAATTTTTTCAGCTTTCTTAAATTTCTCGGATTTTAAAACAAAACTCAAATGCACATTTTGTGCGTGGTTTTTATTAACTTTATGAGTATCAGAAAATTTCATAACTCCTTCAGAACCTAATTTAGAATCGGGCAAGTTTATATTCCATTTTTCAATCTCTATTCCTTGCTCATCCTTTAAGCCGGCTTCGATAATTGGAATGATTTGCTCATAAGCAGTAAGATTTATAATCTGCCCCTCAATGACAATAAGTTCCATTTTACCATCACTATTTGCTTTAACTGTTAAATGATCAAAAACAAGCCCTTCACCCGAAACTGGACTTCTTTTGCCCATTATTTGATAAAAAGCACGACTGGCAGGCCATGCCGAAACAATAGGCTTATATGCAAAATACAACCCTGCTAATATAATAAAAAAGACAGCAGCAGCGGCTATAAATCCACCCAATACACCTTGTGAAACAGGTTTATCTTCCTGTAAAGCTGGAACGGATGACTTTTCCAAAACAGGTTTTACTGAATCAGGAATATCATCAATAGAAGATTCTTCTTGTTTTTCCTCTTCCTGTTCATATTCTTCCTGTTCTTCTTCTTTATGATTTTCTGAAATATTCTCACTATTATCAAGTTCCTGAAATTCATTTATTTCCTCTATATCAGGAAGCTGATGCCATTCTTTAGCACAAGAAGAACATTTCACACGACGGCCTTTTTCACCTAACATCGTTGCAGGGAGCAAATAACGTATTTCACATTGTGGGCATGTTAGAATCATAAAATGCTAAGGCTTCTCTTTAGTGCTCTATTTTAGTACTTATAGATTTCAGTATGAATAAACTCAAAGTTCTATACTAGCAAAGATTGTGGAGATCATAAAATGCAACAATACAAAAACCTGATTTTATTTCTGTGCTTCATTACTTTTATAGCGATATCCCCAGCTTTTGCAAAGGATTGCCAGCTTAAAGATAGAACCTGCGTTATCGCTATACTACAAAACACAACTGAACAAATTGAAAATGAACGCTGGCGGGATCAAACCTACAGAGAAATCGCAAAAACACTGGCTTTTGAAGGAAAAACTGATGCTGCCATTGCATTAATTGATAAAATAAAAACACCTGATACCAAAGCAATGACGATTCGCGGGATTGGCATGGCCGTTACTGATATCCATCTCTCTTCTGAAGAATATACAGATATTTTTACAAAACTACGTGCTATGGCTGAAAAAATTGAGCATAAGCCATCTTATGCGATTGCACTTACATACATTGCTATGTCACAAGCTTTTGCCGGTGATGATGAGGGTGCATGGAAAACAGCAGCCGATATGAACAACGATTCCTTACGTAACAAAGCATATGGTGAAACTGCGGAAATACAAGCTGAACGGGAAAATGCAAAGGCCGCTATGAAAAGCATAGCTTTTATCAAAAGCGCAGCCTTTAGAAACAAAGCTTATTCCATTATTACAAAAATCCTTGCGGATCGTAATAAATTAGAAGAAGCATTTACATCTGCCAAATTGATAACAAATGCTTATAAAAAAGCACAAGCCTTGCAATATATTCTGGATAAACAAAAACCACGAGAAGTTAAGAAAAAATGATTAAGTTTGAACATGTTGGCTTAAGATACGGTATAGGATCAGAAGTTCTAAGCGATATTGATTTTACGCTTGAACCCGGATCTTTCCATTTTTTAACCGGACTTAGCGGAGCCGGTAAAACTTCCCTTATGAGTTTAATGTATCTGGGACGAAAACCAACACGCGGACTTGTAACTATGTTTGGACAAAACATTAACCAACTTAAACGTCAACAGCTATCCTCACTACGTCAACGTATTGGTGTTGTTTTTCAAGAATTTCGTCTTCTATCTCATCTATCTGCGTTTGATAATGTTGCTCTACCTTTACGCATTGAGGGAAGAGCGGAAAATGAAATTCAAAATAACGTCAATGAATTACTGGAATGGGTTGGACTTGGCGACCATAAAAACAGACTTCCAATGACTATGTCAGGCGGACAGCAACAACGCATATCTATTGCCAGAGCTGTAATTGCACGGCCTAAATTACTTCTTGCGGATGAGCCAACCGGAAATCTTGATAATGAAATAGGTTTTCGTCTTATGACTTTATTTGAACAACTAAATCGTATGGGAACTACAATTGTTATTGCTACTCACAATCAGGCTATAATGGAAAACTTTGGACATCCGCGCCTTATACTGAATAATGGTAAATTGGAAATTGAACGTCCAAAAAACTGGATTCAAAAGAAAATTGAAGGTGTATTTTGATAAAAGAACTATTGGTCTTTATAAGGCTCTCTAAAAAAGACAAACGCCTTGGCAGCGCTCAAGGTAAGCGTCATTATGACTTACCATTAAATAAAAATATAGGCACTGGCTTTCTTATTGTTTTAATTGCCTTAATGACATTTTTAGTAGTAATCGCCATTATAACATCATTTGCACTTGAATCTATGACAAATCACTGGTCTTCAGGACTTGAGAATAAAGTAACAATTGAAATACCGGCTGAAAAAAATAATGGAAGCTTACGTACAAATGATGAAATTAAAGCCCTGCAAAACAAATCTGAAGAAAAACTAAAAACACTGCATTATATTAAAACCACTAAGTCATTAAGCGATTTAGATATTCAAGATTTACTTTCTCCTTGGCTTGGAAAAAATGTATCCTTAAACAATATACCATTACCGGGACTGATATCTATTGATCTGCATACGAATACTCCCGAAATAATACAAAATCTTAAAAAAGAAATGAGCAATATCAATGCAGATATTAAGATTGATACACATGAAGCATGGCTTGGAGATTTACTAAAACTAGCAGGCGCTCTTCAATTTGCTGCAATTACCATTGCATTAATTATTACAATTACGACCGTAACCGCTATTGCCGGCTCTATACGAACACGTATGGCCGTTCACAGTGAAGAAGTTGAACTTCTACATCTTATAGGAGCGCATGATTCATATATTACACGCCAACTTCAACGCCATGCCGTTATAATTGCCTTTAAAGGTAGCTTATGCGGTTTACTAGCTGCTCTTGTAACACTTATGCTCATTAAATTACTTTCAGGAGAAATTACGGAGGTTTTGCTGCCTGAATTTCAATTAAATGCCTTTCATGCGCTTATACTTATAGCTATTCCAGCACTAGCTTGTCTTATTGCAGCAATGGCTGCACGTTTTACTGTCTTGCGCACATTAGCCATTATGCCGTAGAAAGTCTTTATGGTGTTTTTTAAAAATACAGTCCTTGTTTTTTTATGCGTTCTTTTATGCGTTTTTAGCCTATGGCTTACAGGTTATGGATGGTTTATAGCATCTACCTTGAATATGAAGGCTGAACGCACAAATGAAATTACAGATGCTATTATTGTTTTAACAGGTGGCTCTATGCGCATTGAAACCGGTCTTAACCTTTTTGCTAAAGGACGTGCAAGTCATCTCTTTATCAGCGGTATATACCCCGGAGTGAATAAACAAGATATTATACAAAAATGGACTGGAGAAACATCCCTTCCACCATGCTGTATTACACTGGGAGACAAAGCTCATACAACAGTTCAAAATGCAAATGAAACAATGCTCTGGCTTTCTGATAAAACATTCTCGTCTATCAGACTTATAACTGCTGATTTTCATATGATACGAGCGCATAATGAATTCAAGCACGCCATGCCTGACATTAAAATTATTACACACCCGATCACACAACCACATGTTACCTTTAGAAAAAAAGAATTCTGGCGGCTTACATTTACCGAATATCATAAAACTGTTTTTCGCTGGATTAAATTACTCTTTACACATCAAACTACACATCAAAAACCATTACAGAATATGAAATAATGAAACGAGAATTAATAGCGTCAACTATATTTAATTTATCCTTTTTCTTTGTCACAGCCATTATTTGCATTATTTGCATACCTTTACTTTTCTTACCGCAATCATGGTTTATTGGAGCTATAAAATTCTGGATTCATATAGTCACTATATTAGAAAAAAACATACTTGGCCTGACCTATGAAGTACGCGGACTGGAAAATCTTCCAAAGACAGGATCATATCTTGTTGCTGCCAAACATCAATCAGCATATGAGACTTTCAAGCTTCATATATTATTTGATAATCCGGCTATTATCCTGAAAAAAGAACTACTGCGTATTCCTCTTTGGGGTATGTATCTCAAGAAAAGTGACGTAATTTCTATTGATCGCAAAACACCTGAGCGCGCTCTTATATCCATAGAAGAAGGGGCACATCGTGTTGTAAAGCAAGGTCGCCCAATCATAATTTTTCCACAAGGTACTCGTGTGCGCCCTGAACAATCAACGCTGGATAAACCATATAAGCCGGGCATTGCACGTATTCAAGATACTACAAATCTTCCTATTATACCTCTTGCACTTAACTCCGGCATATTTTGGCCGAGGTCTGGATGGCTTAAAAGTTCCGGTACTATTATTTTTGAATTTCTTTCCCCTATTGAACCGGGGAAAAGCAGGAAAGACCTTATGTCAGAATTAGAAAAAAAGATTGAAAATGAATCAAGTCGTCTTATGAATGAAGCACAAATCAACGCTGCTGAAGGACAAAAAAACAAAAAGTCTGCTCTTTTGTGGCTTGGTATATTATTCATTCTATCCGTTCTTTATAGTCTTACATGGTTTAAAATCGCCGATGACATTAAAAATAACTATATCAAAAACATACAAAAAATATCTTATATTCAAAATACGGATATTCCTGTTATTTCCGGCTTTCCCGGTAAAATTAACCTTGATGTATTAAAACAAACTATTCAAACAGATGAAGGGACTTTAAAAATACAGAACCTTCATGCTGAAGGATGGCCTATCCCGTTTACACCAATTAAACTTAAGGGCGATCAACTGACTTTTCATCATATAAAATGGAAAGTTCCGCTTGTGCTTGAAGATATGCAAGCACTCTTTACTTATAAAAATGATGTTATTGATATCATAAGCAGCTCTGTAAAATATGGTGATTCTACGGGAGCTATTAAAGGAAAGATTGATACTAGTCAAAAATCTATCCAGATTTTTGATCTAATGATGACCATTGAAAATCATCAAAATCTACTTGGTACATTAGCAAAGAAAGAAATTATTAAACCACACATAGCTCTTTTTATAGGAGCGGGCTTTGCAACCTTAATGGATAAAGATAATATAGTTCGCGTGCCAATTACTCAACGCGGACGGACTTTGTATGCAGGGCCTCTACCGGTGGCGTTCCTTCCTGAATAACTCCACCCGGAGCTTTATAATCAGCTTGTCCCTGCTCAATAATTTCACGGCGTATATGTCGTGTGCGTGAAAAAGTATCAAACAAAAATTGTCCATCACCTCGACGAATAGCCCTTTGCACTGCCGTCAAATCTTCTGTAAATCTTTGTAAAATCTCCAAAACAGCGTCTCGATTATTAAGAAAAACATCACGCCACATAACAGGATCAGAAGAAGCTATACGAGTAAAATCACGAAAACCACTGGCAGAAAACTTAATCACCTCAGACATTATATCATCTTCCAAATCCTCAGCAGTTCCAACAATTGTATATGCAATCAAATGCGGTAAATGAGATGTAATCCCTAGCACTAAATCATGATGCTTTGGATTCATAATTTCAATCTGTGAGCCTAAAGTCTCCCAAAGTTTTGTTACTTGCTCTACTGCCTTTATGTTTGTATTAGGCAGCGGTGTCAAAATACACCAACGTCCCTCAAATAATTCTGCAAAGCCTGATTCCGGCCCAGAGTATTCTGTCCCTGCAATCGGATGACCCGGAACAAATTGCACACTATCCGGCATTAAAGGTAAAAAAACATCAATGATTGATTGTTTTACAGAACCTGCATCCGTTACAATAGCTCCTGCCTTTAATGTTGGGGATATCTGTTCCCCTACGCTCGCGTACGCACCTACAGGAATACTGAGAATCACAAGATCACTACCAACAACACTTTGACGAATATCTGTCATTACAGCATCAGCAATTTCAAGCTTCTTAACTGTCTCACAAACACCCGAATCAATATCAGCAGCTATAATCTTCTTCGCAAGACCAGCCTTACGAATACCATGTATCAATGAAGAACCAATAAGGCCAATGCCTATAATTGTAATTTTTTCAAACATTGCGTTTAATTTATATTCCTGTTTTTGAAGTTTGTACGCGTAAAGGAGTTATCTGTGCATTTATTTCAGCCTCAGATTTTTGATATACAGGAGGAACCGGATAAGCCCCTACAACGCGACAAACCGCCTCTTGATCTGTAAATTTACTTTCCAGCTTTCTTAAACGCTCATCATCTTCAGCTATATAATCATTAACTTCAATCATATGCATGCTTTGTATACCTAACTCTGCACCACTTTTTGTATACACGGCAACAGGATTAAAATCTAATTCCTTAAATGCTTCAACAATACGCGCACGACTTGCGCTATGATCTATATCCAAGATCAAAAAGCTATTATCTTCTCCAGATGAAAAACATGAATCCTTTGAAAGCACCAAAGCTTTATCTTCCAAGCTTAATTGATCTCCTTTCGCAACACCGTAAGGCAATGCGCATACAATTTGAATTTTTCTATTTTCATGATTGGATAAATATGTCCACCACGGATTTTCATCGCCATCATGTGGCCAAGGTAAAACGGCAAAAGAAGCCTCATCTTCACGTAATAAAGCAAGAGCAGCTAAAGAACTGGAAGATTTTTGCATCGGTACAACGCTACCAAAATAATTCTTAGCCATATCCCATTCATCAGTTGATCCATCCTCTAATGCTACAACAACCTTTAATCCTGTTTGCATGAGAGAAATAGCACCTACAAGCTCCCGCCAAATGCGAACAATCGCCGCTGTCGGTAATGCACCCTTATGGCGCGCTAACAAACGCCGTATCATCATTGCTTCACGCGCAGGATGTACAAATTGTAAATTATTCTTACGCTTCTCCTCAGCTATACCAACGATAAGCTCAGCACGCTCCATAAGTAAATCATGGATTTTATTATCAAGCGTATCTATTTTCTTTCGTGCGTTATCAAGCGTCTTTGACATTGTGTAATCCTAGACTAATGGCTTTGTTTTAGACTATTTAGACTATAAGGTCTTACAGGTAAGACTGTAATAAATCAAACCATACAAAAAGATTTTAATATAAATGCCTCTTATTGCTCATAATAAATTACCAAGCTTTGCCCGACTTGCCGATGAAGGTTACACAATTTTGCAAGAAGGCCGTGCTATAACGCAGGATATTCGCGAACTTCATATAGGTCTGCTTAACATGATGCCGGATTCTGCTCTACAAGCTACAGAACGCCAATTTCTTCGCCTTATAGGGGAAAGTAACAAAATTGCACAGATATATGTTCATCCATTTACATTGCCTGAACTGGAGCGTGGAAAAGAAACTAAAGCATATATCAAAGAACATTATGAAAGCTTTGAAAATATTAAAAAAGAAGGTCTTGATGCTCTTATCATTACCGGAGCTAATGTTATTGATCCTGACTTGACTAAAAATGCATTTTGGAAACCGCTGCAAGAAGTTCTCGACTGGTCGTATAATAATATCGCCTCAACAATTTGCTCTTGTTTGGCTACACACGCTTATATGGAATTTCATAATAATCAAAAACGTCATTTAATGAAAAATAAATTATGGGGTGTATACAAACACAGAGTTTTAGATAGATACCATCCTCTAGTTAAAGGTATGAACACAATCTTTGATGTTCCTCATTCAAGAAATAACACTATTACAAGCAAACAATTTGAAAAAGCTAAGATGAAAATTCTAGTAGCAGGAGAAAAATCAGGCGTACATATAGCAACGAGTGCCGATGGCTTTCGCATTATCTGTTTTCAAGGGCATCCAGAATATGACACCGTTAGTTTACTCAAAGAATATAAACGCGAAGTTGCACTTTATGCTGACGGAGAACGTAAAAAATATCCACCATTTCCTCAATATTATTTTAACAAAGATAATGAAAAAATACTGAAGGCATACAAACAAAGTGTTAAACAAAAGAAAACCTTACCGTCATTTCCTGAGGAAACACTTGAGCCGTTACTGGAGAATACATGGCGCGATAGTGGACGAGCCATTATTAGCAACTGGATCGGACTTGTTTATCAAATCACCAACATAGACCGTAAAAAACAATTTATGAATGATGTAAACAAAGATGATCCTTTGGGGCTAAAATCATAGATTATCAATCAGAAACACATTGATTTAATGTATCCCCATTCATTTCAAGTCTTATAATTTTGCGGAATCGGCTTTGGTACAAACACACGATCACGCGCATGTATTTTTGAGCCTTCACCATTACGAGGCATTGCATATAATTGTTTTGAAACCTCTACCATGTGCACACCAGCTATAAATGGAGAAATTTTTCGACCTATACGCTCAAAAATATCAGCAGACTTTAATGCTAAAGAAAACCTAGCCGGAGGCATAAACAAAGCCTCTTCTGTACGTTCATGTACAAACAAATTATCATAGAGATAATATTCAAGCTGTGATGCACTATAAGGCGTTCCCTGTCCAAACGGTGACCAATCTGCGCGTGTCCATAAACCTGTACGATTTGGAACAACTACAAGCAATCGCCCATTTGACTTTAAAATACGCCAGACTTCCTGCAAATTTGGCTTAATAAGCTCTGCAAATTCAAGATTGTGAATAAGTAAAACACGATCAACAGAATTTGTTTCCAGCGGTAACTCCCCCTCTTCCGACATGCAAACAAGATTTTTCCCCTCTTGCGGCCAAGCATGAACCCCCTGTAACGCAGGCATCATACTAATGACACGCTCACTATCGGTGGAAATTCCTAGCAAATACGGAATAGCATAACCTATACCAACGATTCGCAATCCATGAAGATCCGGCCAAAACTCACCAATACGCTCTTGCAAAACACGCTGAACAACACATCCAAGTTTGCTATTATAAAATTCTTTTAAATCATGAACCGAGCAATACATGTAGCCGTTTCCGCTTATTTCTACACATAATTATGTCATTATCTGCACAGGGTTTCTACAATGAATTATTCATACCTTGTACAAAAACACAAAAACAATCAAATAATTTTAAAGCAAATCTTGTAAAATTGCTATTAGTGAAATATCAGCTTTAGGCATTGGATAATCATACATATCAACCGGACTAACCCATTTAATATCCTGATGTTCTTTAGCTATAATATTGCCTTTCCACATACGGCAAGCAAAAAGCGGCATTAAAAGATGAAAATCATCATAACTATGTGAGGCAAAGGCAATCGGGCTATAGCAAGTTGGACGAGTTTCAATACCAAGCTCTTCTTCCAATTCACGCATCAATGCAAACTCCGGTATTTCACCTGTTTCAACCTTACCTCCGGGAAACTCCCATAATCCAGCCATAGACTTATTTTCAGGGCGCTGTGCCAAAAGTATTTTACCATCATTATCAATCAATGCAGCAGCAGCAACCAGCATAATTGGTAAATTCAACACTTCAGGTTTAGGCTTTTCTAATACTTTCTTACAATTCACTTTATTTCACCTTTAAAATTACATCTAAAAAAGCCGTAGAATAAACCCACGGCTTTTTAATAATATTTAAATAAAAACTACTTAACAGTTGATTCTGCTTCCTGTGCTTATTCTACAGCATTATCAACCGGCTTAATTTCATCGCCATTAATATCAAAACGCTCAATTTTAAATTCATCGCGCCATTCCTTTACAATTTGATTTAACATAAACTGACGCAATTGTGCTTCAATCAACGTTTTTACATCTTTAAATTGAGCAGGCAGACGAATACGCTTTTCCTCAACCTTAATCACATGATAACCAAACTTAGATTTAACCGGTTCGGAAGTATATGTACCAATCTCTGTTGAAAAAGCTGCTTCTGCGAAAGGAGGAACAACATCAGCCTTTGCAAAATATCCAAGCACTCCACCATTAACAGCAGTACCATCTGTTGAATTTTTCTTAGCAAGAGCTGCAAAATCATCACCATCATTTAACTGCTTGATAATATCTTTTGCCAATTTTTCTTCTTTTACAAGAATATGACTTGCCTTCACCTCTTCAACTTCAGGAAACTGTAATTTATACATATCATAAGCTTCTTTCAAACGCTCATCTGTAATGCGTTTTGTTACCTTATTTTGAATATATACGTTTCTAACAATATTATTTTTAACCACTGCCAGTTGTTTTTTAACCTCAGGATCATTATCCAAATTCACATCTTCGGTTTTTTTATTAATAACTGTTGAATTAATTATCTGCTCCATTGCCACAGAAAAAAGCTGTTCTATAGGCATTTGGCGTGTATTTGCCGGAAGTGTCTGAATATAATTAAAAACATCAAGACGTGATATCTCTTTATCACATACTTTTGCTACAACCGGATTCCCCGGTTTTATTTCAAATGAAGGCGGCTGCTTTTTATCAACACTCTGTTCTTTTAATTCCGCAATGGAAGTTTCTTGTTGTTGCTCTCCATTTCTTTGTCCTGACATATAAGTCAAAGCACCAACAGCAATAACAACCAGAACTACAAGAACAATAATAACTACATTTCCTGATTCGCCTTTGGAACATCTGGTTTGAAAAACATTTTTATTAAACATAATTATTGGTATCCTGTCATCTGTAATGTGTTAAAATTTATAACTATAAAATAAACTAGCTTTGCAGACTAACGAATAGACAATAGCTTTTCAACACTTAACATGCACAAAATATAGATAGAGTATTTAGAAGCGTTGACGAGCCTTACAGACATAGCTTATATACACCACTATTACTTAATTTTATGGAGATGTATTACCTTGCTTGGGCTTCTCACCAAAATAATAGGCTCTTCTAATGAGCGTACACTAAAAAAATTGCGCCAGCATATTGATCCAATCAATGCTCTGGAATCTACCTATGAGGTTATGTCAGATTCCGAGCTTCGCGCTCAGACAGATAAATTTCGGGAACGGCTGGATAATGGAGAACCTTTAGATAACCTTATAAACGAAGCTTTTGCTGTTGTCCGTGAAGCTGCCAAACGCACGCTTAAACAACGCCACTATGATGTTCAAATTATAGGCGGGTTAGCCATGCATCACGGGGAAATTACTGAAATGAAAACTGGAGAAGGTAAAACTCTGGTATCAACTCTTCCGGCTTACCTAAATGCAATTTCCGGAAAAGGTGTCCATATTGTCACAGTCAATGATTATCTTGCACAGCGTGATGCAAACTGGATGGGAGAAATCTACAGGTTTCTTGATCTAAGCGTTGGTTGTATTACTGCCAACACCGAGTATGAAGAACGTCAAAAAGCATACAATTCAGACATCACTTATGGAACTAACAATGAGTTTGGTTTTGATTATTTACGCGACAATATGCGAATGCGCACTGATAGAATGGTACAACGTGAATTTAATTTTGCCATCATTGATGAAGTCGATTCGATTCTAATTGATGAAGCAAGAACTCCACTTATCATCTCAGGGCCTTCTGAAAGCTCTACCGAACTTTACACGGCTGTTGATAAAATTATTCCAGAGCTTGATGAAAGCCATTACGAAAAAGAAGAAAAACATAAAACTGTAGTTCTGACTGAAGATGGTACAGAAAAAATTGAAGAGCTATTGAGAAAACACAAACTACTTACCGAAGGTAACATGTATGACATCCAGAATATTTCTTTGGTACATCATGCTAATCAAGCTCTGCGGGCTCATAAACTTTTCTACCGCGATACGGATTACATTATCAAAGATAACAAGGTTATGCTTATTGATGAATTCACCGGACGAATGATGGATGGCCGTCGTTTATCAGAAGGTTTACACCAAGCCATTGAAGCTAAAGAAGGCGTGGAAATACAAACAGAAAATCAAACACTGGCATCAATCACCTTCCAGAATTATTTCCGGCTTTATCCCAAAATCTCAGGAATGACCGGCACAGCACTAACCGAAGCCGCAGAATTTGAAGAAATTTACAAGCTTGGTGTGGTTGAAATGCCTACCAATGTTCCTGTTACCCGCATTGACTATGACGATCAAATCTACAAATCATTAAATGAAAAAGATGAAGCCGTTATAGAGCTTATTAAGGATTGTCAGGAACGAAAACAACCAATATTAGTTGGAACAGTTTCAATTGAAAAATCTGAGAATCTCTCCAAGCAACTTAAAAAACTCAAAATTAAGCATAAAGTCCTCAATGCGCGTTATCATGAACAAGAAGCCAATATCATTTCTCAAGCAGGAAAACCTGCTGCAATAACAATTGCTACCAACATGGCAGGACGAGGAACAGATATTCAACTCGGCGGTAATGCCGATATGCGAATCAAAGATGAAATTAATGAAAGCTGGAGTGATAGCAAAAAAGAAAAAGCTATTGATAAGATAAATGCTGAAATTAAAGCTGATAAAAAAACAGTAATCAATGCCGGTGGCTTATATGTTATTGGTACAGAGCGACATGAATCTCGCCGTATTGATAACCAGCTACGCGGTCGTTCCGGACGACAAGGCGATCCGGGGACAACAATCTTTTTCCTTTCCGTTGAAGACGATCTTATGCGCATTTTTGCCGGAGATAAACTGGAGGCACTTTTAGCTAATAAACGCATTGGGCTAAAAAAAGGTGAAGCTCTTGAACATCCTCTAATTTCCAAAATGCTTGAACGCGCACAAAATAAAGTTGAGTCTATGCATTTTGAAGTTCGTAAGAATCTTCTTAAATTTGACGATGTTATGAATGACCAGCGCAAAATGATTTATGAACAACGCAAAGAAGTCATTACTTCTGAAAACATTTGTGAATTAACTAAAGATATGCGCTACGAAGTTATAGAAGACATGGTAGCTAATAAAATTCCAGCATCTTCCTATAGCGATCAATGGGATATTGAATCTCTAAATAAAGAAATTATACGACTTCTTGCTATGGATATTCCTGTTGATGATTGGGCTAAAGAAGAAGGCATTGCTGATTCTGAAATGCTTGAGCGCATTATTGATTCTTCTGATAAGAAAATGGCTGCCAAAGCTGCCAACAATGGCGCTGAAATCTGGGCAAGCGTTGAAAAATCTGTTGTGCTTCGCATTCTTGACCAACACTGGAAAGAACATTTGTTAAATCTCGACCATTTACGCCAAGGAATTAATTTACGCGCATTTGGCCAGCGTGATCCTCTGAATGAATATAAAACCGAAGCATTCGCAATGTTTGAAATAATGCTAAACCAGATACGCGAGGGCATTACTCAAATGCTCAGTATTGTAGAACTTAGCATGCAGGACGGATATATCGGACTGACAATGCCTGATGACACGAATTATCAAAAAACACGTCAAGACCCTGCTCTCGCTGGCACAAACATGCAACCCGAACAAAAACCTAAAAGTAATGTTCAACCTATGCCTCAAAAAAGAGCCTTTGATAAAAATGATTCAACAACATGGGGGAAAGTTCCACGTAATAGCCCATGCCCTTGTGGATCAGGAAAAAAATTCAAGCATTGTCATGGCAAAATACAAAATACTTCTTCCATTTGATTCTTTTTAAAACAACTGTAAACTGCTCCTATGTCTTTTTCTGAAAAACAATATTTTGGACTTAACTCTGAAGGTTTTCACCGCATTATTTATAATGACTGGGGTGATAAGGATGGTATTCCTGTTATATGTGTTCACGGCTTAACTGGAAATGGTCATGATTTTGACTTCCTTGCCAAAGATTTATGTAATAAGGGATACCGCTTGATTGCCGTTGATTTACCCGGACGCGGACGTAGTGACTTTCTACCAAATCCACTTGATTATACCTATGCACAATATACTCAGGATCTTACCGCACTACTCGCTCATTTGGGTTTTAATGAGCCTGCAAGTGTTGATTGGATTGGCGTATCTCTAGGTGGATTACTTGGTATTTATTTAGCCGGAATGAAGAACTCGCCTATTGGCCGGCTTATTCTAAATGATGTTGGGCCGGTTGTACCTAAAGCAGCACTTGAGTTTATTTATACCATAATTTCACAAACATACCATTTTGATACAATCAATGATCTGGAAAAATGGATGCGAAAAACACGCGGCCTAACATGGGGGCATGTTACAAATGAGCAATGGAAACATATGGCAGAACATAACGCCAGAGCGCTTGATGATTCCAGTATCACATACTCATATGATCCTAAAATTGCTATTGTCTTTGAAAACAACCCGACAGGTGAGTTCGACCTTTGGGAGAAATGGGATAATATCACTTGTCCGGTACATCTAATTCAAGGAAAGAAATCACTAATTCTGACGAAAGATATTATTAAACAAATGCAAAACCGTGGGGCAGGTTTAAACATGGATGTAACTGTGTTTAAAGATTGCGGTCATGTACCTTCACTAATGGCTCCAAAGCAAATTAAGGTTATTGAAAAATGGCTGACAAAACCCCTGACATAGTAATTTTCGGCGCAGGAATTGCAGGGCTTTGGATATTCAACCGTCTTAAGCATATGGGATATGATGTACTCTTACTAGAGCGTGAGTCTATTGGCTGTGGGCAAACAATAACATCTCAGGGAATTATTCATTCCGGCCTTAAATATGCATTTGCAGGAAAACTTAACAAGCTCGCCAAATCTATCAGTGCCATGCCTGATTTATGGCGGTTAGCCCTAGATGGAAAAGGATCAGTTAATTTATCAGCAGCAAAAAAATCTATTTATTCTCAGTATATGCTCATTGAACCGGGTGTAATAGGAAGCTTGATAAAACTGATAACGATTAAAGCTCTTAGTGAAAATGTGAGAGAATTATCACAAAAAGAATGGCCAAAAGAAATCAAACAAACCGGCTTTAAAGGATCGGTTATTTATATGAATGAGCCTGTTTTAGATATTTCTAAAATCCTTCATGCATTAGCAGAACCTTACAAAAACTTTATCCGGAAAACTGATGATACTCCACCTATGGAATTTCTTGAAAAGCACAATATTAAAGCCAAACATATTATTTTTACAGGAGCTAAAAGTAATCATAACATTGCAAAAAACCTTAACCATAATGCAGGACTAAAAACACAAGCTCGGCCTTTGCTCATGGGAATGATTAAACCTGCTCCATATCCGCTTTATGCACATCTGGTTGGAGCTTCCGAAAAGCCTGTAGCCACAATCACAACTCATAAAACAAACGATGGAAAACTAGCATGGTATATAGGAGGCAATGTTGCAGAACGCAAAAAAGAAGCTGATCCCAAAGATGTTTACAAAGCAATAAAAAAGAGCTTCGCAAAATATCTACCGGATGTTGATTTATCAAATGTTGAATGGGCGGTTGTTCCGGTTGATCGCATTGAGGGTAAATCAGGCTCTAAAGACTGGATGCCTGACACTCCAACAATTCATGAAGCAGAAAATATTATGTATTGCTGGCCTACTAAATTAACATTTGCTCCAATGCTTTCTGATAAGATTTTACAACGCCTTGAAGAAAAAGAAATTAAACCTTCAAATACTGAAACAGACTGGTCATTCTTGCCGGAAGCAACTTATACGCTAGCACCATGGGACAAAGCACAATGGATAAAAGACAATTAGGACAAACTGGAATTGAAGTTTCACCAATAGGACTTGGGACGGTCAAATTTGGACGCAATGAAAGCGTAAAATATCCACAAAGCTATGAACTTCCTTCTGATGAACATTTAAGCAATTTATTAACACAAGCAAAAGCTCTCGGCATAAACACTCTGGACACAGCACCTTCTTATGGTAGCAGTGAGGAACGGCTTGGACGGCTTTTATATAATCAACGTAATGAATGGGTTATTATTGATAAAGCCGGTGAAGAATTTAAAGATAATAAATCATCATACATTTTTACAGCCGATCATTTTGAACGCAGCCTTGAAAGATCTTTGAAACGGCTAAATACAGATTATATTGACGTATTACTTATTCATTCTGATGGGCATGACATCGAGATATTATCAAATAACTCCCTTATAAAAAAACTCCACCACTTTAAAGAACAAGGACTTGTTAAGGCCATTGGTGCTTCAACCAAAACTATAGAAGGTGGTATTATGGCATTGCAATTACTTGATGTCGTTATGGCCACTTATAACACTGAGAATACAAATGAAAAGCCGGTGCTAAATTATGCCGCAGAATATAATAAAGGATTAATACTAAAGAAAGTTATGGCTAGTGGTCATACTTCCTCACCATCCAAATCTCTGGAATTTGCCTTTTCACATCCGGGCGTTACAAGTGCAATTATCGGTACAATCAATATTAATCACTTAAAAGAAAATGTAAAAACTACGACTCAATATCTTTCTTTAATTCAGAGGGAGTAATACGTATTTGTGTAATCTGGTTACGTTGCCGTTTAACAATATCCATACGAAATCCGAAAAAAGAAAAACTCTGCCCTTCATCCGGAATCGTTTGGGCTTCATGTATAATTAAACCTGCCAGTGTATTATATTCATCATCGGGCAAGCCCCATTCAAATTCACGATTCAAATCCCGAATAGTAACAGCTCCATCAACCAAATATGTTCCTTCAGTCGAGTAACATACCCCATCTACCGTTTCATCATGTTCATCATCAATTTCTCCAACAATTTCTTCAAGAATATCTTCAAGAGTCACAACACCCATAAAGCTCCCATACTCATCAACAACAATTGCAAAATGCTCTTTATTATCACGAAATGCCTGTAACTGGTCATACAGATGCGTTGTTTCAGGAATAAATCTTGGAGCCATAACTATATTTTCAAGTGATATCTTTGAAATATCACCGGCAGATTTACTCATTTCAGCAAGTAATAATCTCACATGAATAACTCCAATAATATTATCTTGCTTATTTTTCCATAGAGGCAAGCGTGTAAAAGAGCTTTCAAGCACATCTTCAATGATTTTTTTAATGTTTTGATCCGCATCAATCATGGTTACATTCCTACGATGAACCATTATTTCTTCAACATCTACATCAGCTAAATCAAGTATAGAGCGCAACATAGCACGTTGTTCTTGCGTTTCTTCTTCAGGGCCATGATGCATATCAATTACCCCACGCAATAATTCCAAATGAGAACCGGCACCAACACGAGATATATCAACACCAACGAATTTTAAACATAACCGCACAATCCATGTAACTGCCTCGGTAATCGGAGCAAAAATAAAAATAACAACACGCATAACCGGAGCAATGCGCATAGACATACTTTCTGCATGATGAAGAGCATATGTTTTAGGCAAAACTTCCGCAAAAACCAAAACCATCATAGTCATAACCAGCGTTGCATAAACAACACCAGCATCACCAAAAACCTTAATCAGCACACTGGTAGCCAAAGCAGAGGCCAAAATATTAACTAAATTATTGCCAAGTAAAAGCGCTCCTATCATGCGATCTTTTTTATCACGAATCTTGTTAACAATTGTAGCCAGACGATTACCCTCTTTCTCCTTGGCATGAAGAAGAAACTTTGAAGCAGCAGTTAAGGCTGTTTCTGATCCAGAGAAAAAAGCCGAAAGAAATAAAAGGATAATAATAGCTACGACAGAGACGAAAATGCTGACTTCCATAGACCTTTCACTCCTTGAGATTTAAAGTTACCTCGTACAGATTGTTTTGGCTCTCCACCTAGAGAATCCTTAAGCACTGCACGAACAAGCTTTTCGGGTACATCATCTGTTATAAAAGCTTCTCCGATTCCATTAACGAGTATAAATTTTACTTTACCTCTGGAAACTTTCTTATCATGCCCAATAATGAGCATAAGCTCATCAATCGTTGTTTCCAACTTTGGCTGAATAGATAACGCACGAGTTGGTAATCCAACATCCATAAAATGTCTTTCCACACGATCAAGATCATCTTGCGTACAAAATCCAAGACGTTTTGAAAGATCAAATGCCATAACAATTCCAATAGCTACAGCCTCGCCATGATAAAGACGATCTCCATAACCGGCAGCAGTTTCCAATGCATGTCCAAACGTATGCCCTAAATTTAAAAGAGCGCGCCGTCCATGTTCATGCTCATCCGTTTGCACAACACCAGCCTTAGCTTTTGTACTAACTTCCAGTACATGAGTTATAGCATCCTTCTCAAGTTCACAAACATCACTACCATTCTTTTCCAACCAGTCAAAAAAGAGACTGTCATTAATCAAGCCATATTTTACAACTTCAGCATAACCGGATAAAAACTGTCTGTGTGATAGTGTCTTTAACGTATCTATATCCGCAATAACAGCAATAGGCTGGAAAAAGCTTCCAATCAGATTTTTACCTTGTGGAGTATTGATACCGGTTTTCCCTCCCACAGAGCTATCAACTTGAGATAAAAGCGTTGTTGGAACTTGAACATAGGGAACACCACGCATAATAGTCGATGCACAAAAACCTGTTAAATCACCAATAACTCCACCGCCAACAGCAACAATAATAGAATCACGCCCTACATTATTATCAAGAAGCCAATTACATACCTTCTCAACATACTCATAAGACTTAGTTTGCTCTCCGGCAGGTAATATTAAAAGCTCAGCACTTCTTGCTCCATCATCAAGAATCCTATCTATAATCTTGCGTGCATATGGTTCTACGTTTCTGTCTGTAATGACAAAAATATTCAGCCCTTCCATATCTTCCGGCACAAAGTCGGCAAACCGGTAAAGCAGACCGGAGCCGATATAGATGTCATAGGATCTTGTTCCAAGATCAATTGTTACAATTTTTGTCTCCATAATGAGCTAGAAGGTAACTGTATTTAGGTTTTCAGACAACGCTTTTATAAGCTCTGATATAATTTTTTTAACTGAAAGACTTCCTGTTTCCTGCTTGATATCAGCCTGTGCATAGAATGCTGCACGATCATTCATCAATTTTTTAAGAATTTGCTCATGATTTTTATCTTTTAACAACGGTCGAGTCTGATTACCTTTTAGTCGAGTTAAAATTTTTTCAATGTCAGTAGTTAACCAAATGGATATAGATTTTTCTTTAATTGCACGTAATGTCTCATTATTAACTGGAGCGCCTCCTCCAACTGCTATTATACATGCACCTTTAGTTAATAATTCTGTAATTGTTCTGTGTTCAGAATCTCTGAATTTATCTTCTCCAAAACGCTCAAAAATTTCATTAATTGAACAACCGGCCTTTTCTTCAATTAAATGATCGCTATCATAAAAAATAACATTTAACGCTTTTGCAAGCTTTCTTCCAATACGGCTTTTTCCAACGCCCATCATCCCCATCAGAATTACAGGCCTATCAAGAACTGATTTAATATTTTCAATTTGTTCTAAATTTTGTAAATTTTGCGTCATAATACCATATACATTTTCTGGAAATTCAGTTCTGAAAATCCAGATTGAAATACCGTATTTCTTTGTATATGGTATTGGCAATCTTGCAAAGGTCAGATCATACTCGAATTTAACATACTCGAATTAAGTTTTTAAAAAATGAAAATTATAAAATTCACATCGCTTCTCGTTCTTGCTCTTATCGTTTGCGGATTTGGCTATTTTGCATTTACAGATATTCCTATTAGGCAATATGAAGTTTCAAAAGAAATACCATATGAGCATCTCCGTGATTAATAGATCATCCATTTACTTTTTAGCCATTTTTCTGATTTTAACCTTTACGGTTATAACGGTTTCTTTTGCATATGCTGAAACTAAATCTGATGAACCGTCTAATTCAATTTCACCTAATACAACTTTAGATGTAGCCTTTGAAAATATTGAAGGTATCGGTCTATACAATAGATTAAGTAAAGGAAGTTTTGGTAAGGACATTTGGAAAAACTCAAAACGATCTTCAATTATAGCTTTACTGGAAAATATGCCTGCAACTTCTAAAACGCCTGAAGTTAACAAAATGATTTTGAGTATTCTTTTAACATCTGCAAACACAAAACTCATTGAAAATGATATTGATCCGGAAAATGGACGGGACTTACTAACATTGCGCCTTGAAAAACTCATAGAAGGTGGAGCATACAAACAAGCTTTTGAGCTTTACAGCATCCTTGAAGACGAAGCATACCACGAACGACTTGCTCGCGCCGGAGTTCTCGCCATGCTATATACAGGTGAAAAATCTCTGGCATGCCTTGAAACAAATATTGTTGGAAAAAGATTTTCCGACATATCTTTTTGGACAGATTTATCTGCTTATTGTGATTTCAGCCTGTTAAATAAGGATTCTAAAAGTTCTTTAAAAGAAACTTCCAAAAAATATATTTCAAACAGCAAAATTCTTAATAAACTATCAACAAACAAAGACTACCGTTTTACATACACAAAAAAAGCCTATGAACGATTAGATGTTTTAGAACGTGCTATCTTAGCAGCCGAAGACAGACTGGAAATTAAAAATCTTAAAGCAGATGCTCTTAGAAAAATACCGGCAGCACATATACAACCTCTTTTGCAATTAGACACACTTTCTGCTCAAGAAAAAATAATATTAAGCATTCGTGGTGTAGAACTTGGCCTGATCGCAGCAGATGAACTTGAAATGCTCTATACTAAAACCACAACACCTAAAAACAGCAATGGCAGTACGAATGATACTATAAAAGACAATATGCCAAAAGAAGACTGGAGAAAATTGGCTTACCTATATAATGAAGCAAAAAGAACTATTGACCATGAAGAACAATGGCAACTCCTGCGCAAAGCTTTACCTCTGGCTAACAAGTTTGGATATACAGCACTTATTCCCTATGCGAGCATTATTCAACAAATAAAAACTGAGAACGCCTCTCTGGATGAAATTTTATCTGTATATTTAATTCTTCACCGTGCCGGCAAAAATATCCATAGAAATTGGATAAATGCATATAAACGAATTAAGCTTAATCCGAACAATACGGAAAAATATGCAAAGCTTATGGTTGCAAGTCACATAACCAAACCATCCCCAAAAAATATAAAAGAAAATTTTGATTCAGTATTTGATGCATTGCAAAAACAAAACCCTGCTCAAGCATTACTTTTACAAGAAATTCTTATAAAATTTGACAACGGGAAACATAAAGCATACAGTCATAAAAAAGTTTATGAAAAAGACTTTTACTTGACTTTTAAAGACAATTATGTAATGCAGTCAGGTGTTGTGTGGGATCGTTCTATAGAATCTAGCCGTAAAGGTGCAATTGGGGAAACGATTTTACTAAGTATTATTTTGCTTTGTAATCAGGATTTACAAAATATATATCCGATTTTATTTAGGGATGTTTTGCAAAACACTGAAAATGTAGGCTTAACAGATGTTTCCAGAACTCTAGCGATAAGTGCAAGTCTTGGAAAATTTTAGATAAACAAGAGGAGAAACCAATATGGCTCGTCCAGGTCGCCCAGCACTACCAAAACCGGATCTACATCCGCTAATAGACACATTCCTAGATATGCTCACAACAGAGCGCGGTGCAGCTTTAAATACCCGCCATGCCTATTGGCGTGATCTAGCTGATGTAAGCCTTTATTTACGTAAAGAAAGAAATATAGAAATTGATAAGGCTACAACTGAGGATTTAAAAGACTACCTCAAAAATCTTAGTGAAAAAACACATAGCAAAGGAGCAAACACCAGTAAAGTTGCTGTTCGTACTATTGCACGACGTCTATCTGCATTGCGTCAATTCTATAGATTTTTAGTTTCCGAAGATATCAGAGATGATGATCCTACAAGTACAATTAAAAGCCCTAAGCAAGGTCGTACGCTTCCCAAAACACTAAGTGAAGCTGAAATTGATGAATTGATTAAAACCGCCGGTCAAAGCAGAACACCTGAAAGTATTCGTCTTGTCTGTCTAATTGAAGTTCTTTATGCAACCGGACTTCGTGTATCTGAGCTAGTTGGCTTGCCAACATCTGCTATTGATGAAAACAACCAGTTCCTAATGATTACAGGCAAGGCTGGTCGTGAGCGTATGGTTCCTCTATCTGATCCTGCACAGAAAGCTCTTAAAAATTATACAGACATTCGCAAGCAATTTATTGGCACTGATGGACAAGAACGTCAGGGAAAATGGTTATTCCCGTCACGTACATCCGATAGCGGTCACTTAACTCGCCAGCGTTTTGCGCAACTTTTGAAAGATCTGGCACGTGCGGCTAGTGTTGAAGAGGATCGCGTTAGTCCACATATTATTCGTCATGCGTTTGCTACACATCTTTTGCGCCACGGTGCAGACTTGCGCTCAGTTCAAAAAATGCTTGGCCATGCCGATATTGCAACTACACAAATCTATACGCATATCATTGGAGAAGATTTGAAAAACACGGTAAAAGAAAAACATCCATTGTCAAAAACAGGGACAGACGGATAACTATAGTTGTTTAAAATAATCTTTCTCAGGCAGGCTATTCAAGTTTGAATTTATCTGCCTGATTTGTTATGTATCTCCAGTAAATAATCAAATCACAAGGTCAGATTAAAGGTCAGATTATGAGTCAGTTGAACTTTGAAAAGCCGATTTTGGAACTAGAAGGTAAAATTGCTGAGTTACGGAATGTTAGCAGTAACAATGAAATTAATATTGCGGATGAAATAAGCCGCATGCAGTTCAAAGCCAATAAATTACTTCAACAAGCCTATAGTAAACTTACCCCCTCACAAAAAGTCCAGATTGCGCGTCATCAAAACCGCCCGCATTTTGTCGATTATATTGCAACTTTAATTGAAGATTTTACACCATTAGCCGGTGATAGAAACTTTGCAGAAGATTATGCTTTAATGGGAGGAATTGGACGTTTTGCAGGAACAGCTTGCGTTATCTTGGGACAAGAAAAAGGCCATGATACAAAAAGTCGCATTAAACATAACTTTGGAATGGCACGACCGGAAGGATACCGCAAAGCCCAACGCCTAATGAAAATGGCTAGTCAGTTTCAGCTACCTATTATTTCCCTTATTGATACAGCCGGAGCATATCCGGGTCTTGGAGCAGAAGAACGCGGACAATCGGAAGCTATTGCTCGATCTATTGAATCCTGCCTACGAACAGATGTACCTATTGTTTCTGTTATTATTGGTGAAGGCGGTTCGGGTGGAGCTATTGCTATTGCTGTAGCAGATCGTATTTATATGCTGGAACATTCTATCTACTCTGTTATTTCTCCAGAAGGCTGCGCTTCAATTCTTTGGCGAAGCAGTAATCATACAGAAGAAGCTGCAAATGCTCTAAAGCTCACAGCACAAGACCTTAAAAACCTAAAGCTTATTGATGATATTATTTCCGAGCCTATTGGTGGCGCACACCGTCATAAAGAAGAAACTATCCATAGAGTAGCCAAACATATAGAAAGCGCTCTTCAAGAACTTACCCCTTGGGAAGGTGATGCGTTAATTAAATCGCGACGCGAAAAGTTTTTAAACTTTGGACGTAATATTTAAGATAATATCCCCGTTTTTAGAAATATAATCGTTTGGCTTTATATTCTACGCACTACTTCCAAATGCTTCTTTTCTAATATCCAAATCTAATGAATTTCCTTTTGTAGATATATTAAATGATCTGTTTTTTTCAGATAACAAAGAAGCGAGTCTACTTGGAACACGGGCACGCTTTTGCATATGTTCAAAATTTCCATGCCCTGCCCTGTTATGCCCATCTTCTGTAGTCGCAGCACGAAAATACAGCATCAAAAAAACTCGAATAGCTGCTGTCAAAGATGAATTTTCCTTTTTACGAAAACTTATCAAAGTACAAATATCATGAATTGTACAATTTTCACGCCTTGCAATTTCCCGAAGTGCTGTCCACATTTCAGGCTCTAATCTCACAGATGTTCTTCGTCCTGAAACCGTAATATTTCTACTAACCAGACTGGTTTTTAAAACATCTTCTTCCTCTAATACACATTGACCGTAAGATACACTATTTTGCATATTTATCCCCCACATTAAAATAGCAAAACACAAAAACAACCTTTGGTTACAATCGTCCTCTACTACACTTAAGAATATATATAACAACACAACCTATGGGTGTAAAGAGTTGTTTTTATTATACTCATATATATTAACTTAAATTGGAAACACTTGCTTTGGGGACATATTAGTTTAATATATTCCCGCTTGCCGTAGTTTAGTGAAGCTTTAAATAAAAAAACAATTACCATATTCACATAAAATGCAAGTCGCTATAATTACCTTAAAAGTTTAATTTTATAATCAATGCCAAAAATTGTTCTCAAACCTAAATCAGCGGAATTCGCAGATACAAAGAAAGATCATATTACACAATGCTGTGATATGCCGGGATGTGAATTACGTGGAGAATATAAAGCACCAAAACACAGAGGGCTAAACGAGCATTATACATTTTGTCTGGAACACATTAAAGAATATAACAAAGCATGGAATTTCTTTTCCGGTATGTCAAATGCAGAGGTTCAAGAGCATATGACAAGTGCTATGTATGGTCACCGGCCAACATGGCGTTATGACCCACAAAGTGCAGCAGATGATATTCTTAGGAAAAAAGCACAACAAACATATTCTTTTACAGATAATGACTCAGAGAAAAATCAACAACACCACAAATCCGGCTATACCGGAATTGACCGTAACACTCCTGAATTTGAGGCATTGGCTCTCATGGGACTTGAGCCACCTATAACGCTTGATAAAATCAAAAAGCGTTATAAAACTCTGGCTAAAAAGCATCATCCGGATCTTAATCACGGCTGCCTTGAATCTGAAGAGCTTCTCAAACATATTAATATGGCCTATACCATATTGAAGCTCGCATATAAGCAATTTGAAGAACTACCTGAAAGATATTAAGACAATGCCCGATGAACTAAATAAAGAAAAAGAAGCTGCCGGTATGTCTTTTGACATCACCAATATTAAAGCCAAAGAAGGAAAATACACTTCTATTCCGGATATAAGGCTCAGTGTACGTGAAACATTCGGTCTGGATAGTGACTGGGAAGTTCCCGCATTCAGTGAAGAAAATGCCAATGTTCCGAAAACAGACAAAGCATATCAATTCGACCATGATACAACTCTGGCGATTTTGGCCGGCTTTAGTCATAACCGACGTGTGATGATTCAAGGATATCACGGTACAGGTAAATCAACACATATTGAACAAGTCGCCGCTCGCCTTAACTGGCCGTGCGTTAGAATCAATCTGGATTCACACGTTAGCCGCGTTGATTTAATCGGTAAAGACACTATTGTTCTGCAAGAGAATAAACAAATCACACGCTGGGTTGATGGTCTGCTACCATGGTCAATACAAAACCCGATTGCTCTTGTGTTTGATGAATATGATGCCGGACGGCCGGACGTAATGTTTGTAATACAGCGTATTTTAGAGGCCGAAGGTGCGCTTACCCTTCTCGATCAAAATCGCATTATTCGCCCACATCCGGCGTTCAGGCTTTTTTCAACAGCCAATACGGTAGGACTAGGCGATACAACAGGTCTTTACCACGGCACGCAACAAATCAATCAGGGACAAATGGACAGGTGGAACATTGTCGCTACACTTAACTATCTTCCGCATGATGATGAAATGGGAATTATGCTAGCCAAGTTTCCAGAGCTGGATAATGAGAAAGGCCGAAGTGATATTGATGGCATGGTGCGTATGGCAGATTTAACCCGTAAAGGCTTTATTAATGGTGATTTATCAACGCTTATGTCTCCGCGTACAGTCATAACATGGATTGAGAATATGCTTATCTTTAAAGATAAGGAAATTGCATTTCAGCTTTCATTCTTGAATAAATGTGATGAAACCGAACGTCCGTTAATTGCTGAATATTATCAGCGTTGCTTTGATATTGAACTTCCGGAAAGTGCTATTCGGAATGTGGCTGTGGTGTAGACGGTACTTTCATTGAACCTAAAAGCAAAATAACAATTATGTCAATGGAAAAACTATTAAATCCGAAACGGTGATGGCTTAAAGATATTTTCAGGTACTATTATAGGTAGCTTTTCATTATCTTTTTTTCTTTCGGCAATTTGTTCTTTTATTATCTCAGTGATTACAACCCCTCCTTTCAATGAATTTTCAGAAAGTTTGATAACTCTACCTATTAAAGTATCTAATTTTACTATTTCTTTTAGTTTTGTTATTATCTCTCTTGGTTCTGTTATTAAAGGTTCTATTATGGATAAAATATATTGAATCTCTTGCTTACTTAAACCCTCCATTACAAATAAAGCATGTTGAATCTCTTGCTCACTTAAACCCTCTTGACTCCATAATTCTCTTAAAACCTCTTGATCATTTAAACTCTCTTGAATCTCTTGCACACTTAAATCTTCTATCAAAGATAAAGCAAATTGAATCTCTTGCTTACTTAAACCCTCCATTACAAATAAAGCATATTGAATCTTTTGCTCACTTAAACCCTCCATTATAGATAAAGCAAATTGAATCTCTTGCTTACTTAAACCATATTTAATATTTAAGCGATTTTCTACATTATTACGAAGTATTCCAATATGTTCTAAAAGCAATTCTTTCTTTGACGGCATTTTCACAGGTTTTGACGTAGCGCTTGCCTCTGTTTGCTTATCATCAATGATTGGCTTATCACTAACATCTAAAGTAGCGCATGCAGTTAATCCTAATGTAAGAACTGCCACACTAGCAATGCCAGCAACTTTTCCAAAAACTCCATTCAATTTCATTTTTTATTCTCTCACGGAGTATAACTGAAACGTGGCCATAACGATCCCGTATTAAATATGTTGCTCTGGGGTGACTGTGTCACGACAGTTGTCGATTGTTGTAATGTACCCACCTTTTTCAATTTATCCTCTGTATCCTTTAAAATATCTAGATACTCTGATAAAACTTGCTTTTGACCATCGAAAGAACGATTCTTTAAGCTTTTAAATACCTCTAATACATCCTCTATAGATATTGTCCATATATCCTTTTCTAAATTTAGGATACTTTCGTGAATAAAAAGTTCTAATTCTTCTAGATAATCTATATTTTTTTGAAGACTTTTTAAATCTGAGGACGTTCTTACAACTAAATCTCGGACAAATTGAATGCTTTCTAAAGCTATTACACTAGCTGACTGTTCTGACACAGCGCTTATCCTATTAACATCTGTATTGTCATCTGTGGGAACTCTACCGCATTTGGCTAGAGCTTGAAGTCGAAATAAATCTCGATATGAAACTGAATCTGTATTTGGATCCTTGTAATGTTCATTAGCAATTACTCTAAGCTTTGGTGCCATTTTCTTCTCTCACAATTCTTTCATTGAACCTAAAAGTAAAAAGACAATACGAAAAAATAATAATTATGTCAATAAAAAAGCTATAGCCTACCTTTAAATGGTAGGATAGTTTCTAGGTATGTCAAATATTCAAAACAACATAGAAACATTCAAGAACTCTACGGCCGGCGTATTGCGCACAATTTCCGGCAAGCAGGAGCTTGATATTAATTTTTCATCCGGAGAGCCGCCTATTGGCAGAATATCTCCCGAAACTACGCTACGGCTTCCTCTGCCAGATCATGACATGAATGCAAAATCTGTTCAGCTTATACGCGGATGTGCGGATGTACAGGCTCTTCACCTTGCATACCACAATCAAAAACTGCATTTACAAAACTGCCCGCGAAATTTGGAAGCATCGCAAGCTTTTACATCTCTGGAACAAGCCCGCTGTGAAGCTCTAGGCTCTAAAGAAATGAGCGGTATCGGTAGTAACCTTAATGCAGTGCTGGAAGAAAAATGCCGCAGATCGGGATATCAAAATATTACAAACCGTGAACAAGTTCAGCTCGGTGATGCGCTACATATACTATGTCGTTTAGCTCTTACAGAAGAAAAGCCTCCTCCATCATCCGCCAAGCTAATAGAGCTATGGAAACCATGGATAGATAAACATCTGCAAACATTTGGCTTTGATGATCTTAAACCACTGCTTCACGATCAGAAATCTTACGCTAATATAACACGCAAGCTTATAACCGCGCTTGATATGGATGTTGGTGAAAGCATATCTGATGAGCAAGAAAGACAGGCAAAAGATGATAAAGACTCTGAGCAAAGCGATGAGCAAGACAATCAAGATAGCTCTGAGCAAGAACAATCAGGCATGGAAATACTCAATGAACAAGAAGGAGAGCAAGACTTAGATGATGCTGAAGATGGTCAGGACAACTCACCTGAGGATACAACGGATCAACCAAATATGGAAATGTCGGGAAATGCTAGAGTTAATCGCCCTGAAGGCTATGAGCATGGTATAGATGGTTATTACACTGTTTATACAACTGCATTTGATGAAGAAATCGAGGCTGAAAATCTGGCCGAGCCTGAAGAGCTTAATAGGCTACGTTTAGCATTGGATAAACAGCTTTACCAACATCAAACAATTATTGCAAAACTTGCAAACCGTTTGCAACGCAAGGTCATGGCGCAACAGCGTAGAAGCTGGGAGTTTGATCTTGAAGACGGCATTCTTGATAATTCGCGCTTTGCCCGCGTGATTGCTAATCCTAATGTACCCATAACATTTAAACAGGAAAAAGAAACTGACTTCCGCGATACTGTTGTAACGCTGCTGATTGATAATTCCGGATCAATGCGTGGACGGCCTATTGCTATCGCTGCAATGACAACTGACATTGTTGCCAGAACTCTGGAACGGTGTGGCGTGAAAGTAGAAATTTTAGGCTTTACAACACGCGGATGGAAAGGTGGAAAGTCCCGTGATCTTTGGATAGAAAACGGTCGCCATTCAAATCCGGGACGTTTGAATGATGTTCGTCATATTATCTATAAAGCTGCCGATGCTCCAATGCGCCGTACACGAAAAAATATTGCACTGATGCTCAAGGAAGGATTGCTAAAGGAAAATATTGATGGTGAAGCACTTGTTTGGGCGCATAACCGCCTAAGCAAACGTCCTGAAGAACGTAAAATTCTAATGGTTATTTCTGATGGTGCGCCGGTTGATGATTCAACTCTATCCGTTAATCCATCTAATATTCTCGAACTGGATTTGCGTAACATGATTCAGTGGATTGAAAAAAAATCCATGATCGAGATAACAGCTATCGGAATCGGACATGATGTAACTCAATATTATAAACGAGCTATTACCATTACTGATGTTGATGAACTTGCTGAAGCGCTTGTCGGGCAGCTTGATGATTTATTTGAAGAAAAGCATTAAAAGAAAAAAATAAATAAAAAGCTTGACATTATAGGAATATTTTCATATGTTAAAAATAACAAGGCCATAGCTGTATCCAAAAAATTGTTTATAGCGAATTTAAAATTTTCATATATTTTTCGATTTTCCTACTAGACTACACGCGGTCATGCACGTAAAACAAAATCATGACCGATAAAAAGAAAATATATAAACCACGGCCTATAAGCGGATTTCCAGAATGGCTTCCTGAAGTACGCCGTATTGAGCAACAATGGTTTGACCATATCCGAAAAATATTTGAAAGTTATGGATTTTGCTCTATTGAAACGCCGAGCGTAGAAGAACTGAATGTTATCAATATTAAAGGCGATAATGGATCGGATGTTGATAAAGAAGTTTATGTGCTGGAACGATTACATAAAGAAGAAGGTGATGAAGAGGCGGGGAAGGCCGAAGGCCTGACAGGGATCACAAAAAAAGAAGCTCGTCTGGCGTTACATTTTGACCAGACAGTTCCACTGGCTCGATATGTTGCCCAGCATTTTAATGATTTGATCTTTCCGTTTAAACGCTATCAGATACAACGAGTCTGGCGCGGTGAACGTCCACAGGCAGGACGATTCCGGGAATTTTATCAATGTGATATTGATGTGATTAATATTGATTCCCTGCCTTTGCATTTTGATGCGGAAATGCCCGCAATTATCTGGGAGATTTTAAGTTCTCTTCCCGGTATGGAAAATGAAAAATTACAGATACGAATTAGTAATCGGAAAATTTTGATGGGGTATTGCCTAGGGCTTGGTATTAGCAAGATACCTGAGGTTATGCGTATCATGGATAAACTTGAAAAAATTGGCAATGATGAAACATATTACGCATTAGGCAAGCTTGATTTAACCCCCGGTCAGGCAAAAATGCTTATAGATATGGCTAGTCTTAAAACATCAGATCCTAGTAAGATTCAAGACTTTATTTACAAAATTGAAGGTATAGATGGTCACGGATACGTTTTTGACGGACTTAGAGATTTAAAATTTGTACTCGAACAACTCTCCCACCTGCCCGAAGGGGCGGTTGTAGCTGATTTATCTATTGTGCGCGGACTGGATTATTATACAGGCACAGTATACGAGACAGTCTTCACCGAAGATCCCGGCTATGGCTCGATCTGTTCCGGTGGACGTTACAACGATCTAACAAGTAACTATATAAACAAAAGGCTTCCCGGAGTTGGTATTTCTATTGGCTTTTCCCGATTATTTGATAGAATCCGGCGAGAAGGTAAACTTCCTGTAAAGGGAAGCTCTCCTGCTGATATTCTGGTGGTTATGCCTTCTGAAGAACAACGAAGCGTTGCTAATGAAACAGGGCTTATCCTTCGCCGTAGAGGATTTAATGTTGAAGTATTTCACGGTGGAAAGTTAAAACGCCAACTTGCTTACGCTGAAAAAAAAGGCATTCCTTATGTATGGTTTCCTCCATTTGAAAATGGTAATCCACATGAGGTTAAAAACATGGAAACCGGCAAACAAATACCAACTACTACAAATGATTGGAATAAAGATGAATAAAATACATTTGTTGTTTCTAACTTTAATACTTTCTACTCTTATTATGGCAACTAATTCACATGCGGATGAGCCTTCAACATACAAGCCTGAATTTTGTGAATTTTCAGTCACATTTCCTACCGAACCATATAAAACACGTCGGTGCGATCAGGACGGTGATAAGAAATGTTATGACCAGATTAGCTATACAGAAGTTTTTGAAATGGCTTCTACTGTGAATTTTCGCGTGATTTGCAATCCAATTGGTGAAGAAGTGAAAAAAAACTATAACGGTGATGTTATGCAAGCTACCTTACGCGCTATGACAGATCGCTCGGTTGTCAAAACCTTCAACACATCTTACCGTGAAGAAGAAAACTATAAACAAGCCGGACTGGTTGGTGAAGGAAAGGTTGGTCGTACATCAACTATCTATATTGCCCAGCTATGGATTGGAGAACAATCTGCGCTTTCTGTTGAAGCAGAGCTGATTGGTGAGGCTAATAATAACGCTGATAAACTTTTTAGTGATATTCTAAAAAGCGTGCATTATGTGGAAAATGTGGAAGATATAAAAGATGTGGAAGATCAAGAATCAACGACAAAACTCAAGCAAGACGAAACTGAAAATAAAGAACTAGAAATCAGCGAATGATCTAATCCGCTCTACCATTGCAAAAAATCCATTACGGCGGTTAGGACTGAGATTCTGATTAAGTCCAATCTCTTCAAAAACAGCATGAATATCAATTTCAGCTATTTCTTCAAGCATTTTTCCTTCATAAATTCGGACAAGCAAAGCAATTAATCCACGCACTATATGAGCATCGCTATCAGCTACAAAATGTAAAACATTATCTTGTATATCTACATGCACCCATACACGTGATGTGCATCCCCGCACTAATGTTTCATCTGTCTTGAGAGACTCATCCATTTTTGAAAGCTTGCGCCCGATATCAATAAGGTAACGATATCGTTCTTCCCAGTCATCGAAGAATGAAAAATCATCAATTAATTTTAATAAGTCTGAGCTTAAATTATTATCCTGCAACATATTTTCTATAATCAGTTAATTAAATCTACATCTTAGATATAATACAATAAACACAAAGTGGAAACTTTGAACTTTATAAATAATCTAAGGGAAAAAATGATTTCATTGATTTAAAGACTTGCGTAGCAATCAACCTCTTGTCTAGATTAAACAAAGGCGTATTAAAATACCGTAATGCTTAAAGATGAATAAACCAAAGGACGGGAAACCTTTATGAGTAAAACAAGTTCTAGTGATTCGAAAAATACTCTTTATTGTTCATTTTGCGGTAAAAGCCAGCATGAGGTTAGAAAGCTAATTGCAGGGCCAAATGTATTTATCTGCAATGAATGTGTGGAACTTTGCATGGATATTATCCGTGAAGAAGACAAAACACAGATTGTTAGTAAAGGTGAAAGTGTTCCCTCGCCATCTGAAATTAAAAACTTTCTTGATGATTATGTGATTGGTCAGGAAACGGCCAAACGTGTTTTATCTGTGGCAGTACACAACCATTACAAACGCCTTGAACACAGCAATAACGGCGACGAGATAGAGCTGGCAAAATCAAATATTTTACTTGTAGGCCCTACAGGATGCGGTAAAACGCTTCTAGCTGAAACTCTTGCCCGTATTCTTGATGTTCCTTTTACTATGGCTGATGCAACAACATTAACAGAGGCCGGTTATGTTGGCGAAGATGTTGAAAATATCGTTCTGAAATTGCTGCAATCTTCTGATTATAATGTTGAACGCGCACAAAAAGGAATCGTTTATATTGATGAAATTGACAAGATATCCCGTAAATCGGACAACCCTTCTATTACTCGTGATGTCTCCGGTGAAGGTGTGCAACAAGCATTATTAAAATTAATGGAAGGCACAATAGCAAGCGTTCCACCTCAAGGTGGACGCAAGCATCCTCAACAGGAATTTCTTCAGGTCGACACTAGCGGTATCTTATTTATATGTGGCGGTGCTTTTGCCGGACTTGATAAAATTATTGCAGCACGCGGTCGTGGAACATCTATTGGATTCGGTGCTGATGTTAAAGATGATGATGCTCGCGGCATCGGTGAAATCTTTCAAGATCTAGAACCTGAAGATTTATTAAAGTACGGTTTGATTCCTGAATTTGTTGGTCGTCTACCTGTTCTTGCTACACTGGAAGATCTTGATGAAGATGCTCTTGTTACAATACTAACTGAACCTAAAAATGCCTTAACCAAACAATATGCAAAACTTTTTGATATGGAAGGTGCAGAGCTTAAATTCACTGATGATGCTTTGAAAGCAATAGCAAAAAAAGCAATTAAAAGAAAAACAGGCGCTCGTGGACTAAGATCAATTTTAGAAATTCTTCTCCTTGATACAATGTTTGAATTGCCTGATATGGAAGATATAAAAGAAGTTATTATCAATGAGGATTCTATTAAAGAACAAAAAACTCCTGAATATATTTTTGCTAATAAAAAGAAAAAAACTTCTACAAAAAAGAAAAAAGATGACAAAGAAAAAGAAGATAATAGAGAGAAAAAAATCTCGGCTTCTTAGTTATAATTATTTTTATTTGTAGTCATCGCCAGAAAAATGCTGCATCGCAAACAATGTATGTAATTAAAAAAAATCACCGATTTTTCTTTTTTTAGTCAAAGATAATGAAAAAATGTTGTATCCTATTTAATATAAATTTTTTTCAGGAGGAAAATATATGTTACCACACACTAAGATATTGCCTAAACATGGTAAAAAATACCGCCTCATTACACGTAGTGATATGGACGGACTTGTATGCGGTATACTTCTTAAGGAACTTGATCTTATTGAAGATGTAACTTTTGCTCATCCAAAGGATATGCAAGACGGGCTTGTTGATGTTGGTCCCGATGATATAACAACAAATCTTCCATATGTTGATGGTGTCTATCTAGCTTTTGACCACCACACCAGCGAAATGACAAGAGTTAAAGAAAAACATAGTAATCATATTATAGATCCTGATGCTCCATCTGCTGCACGAGTGCTTTATAATTATTTTGGCGGCGCAAAACGATTTCCGGGAGTTTCAGATGAAATGATGCTGGCCGTTGATAAAGCGGATACTGCTGATTTTTCCAAAGAAGAAATTTTAAATCCTGAAGGTTGGGTTTTGCTAAGCTTTATCATGGATGCAAGAACCGGATTAGGCCGCTTTCGTGATTTTAATATTTCAAATTATCAATTAATGATGAAACTAATTGACCATTGCCGCAATCATGAAACAATTGAAGAACTTCTAGAGCTACCGGATACTAAAGAACGTGTTGATTTATATTTTGAGCATCAACTGAAATTCAGAGAACAAATAGAACAGTGTTCTACTATATATAACAATCTAGTTGTATTGGATTTGCGTAAAGAAAAGAAAATATGGTCCGGTAATCGCTTTGTAATTTATGCCCTCTTCCCGCAATCTAATATTTCTATACATGTAATTTGGGGGAAAAATAAACAAAACACTGTTTTAGCGATTGGTAAATCCATTCTTAACCGTACCAGCAAAACCAATATTGGAAATCTTTGTCTAGAATATGACGGTGGAGGTCATATTGCTGCCGGAACATGTCAAATAAAAAACTTGAATGCCGAGGAAACTTTACATAAGATCATAGACAGAATTACATCTGATGGCTGATATAGTAATTTATTTGCAAAAACAGCTTTTATCTGAACGCTAGTATTATGAAACCAGTAGCGTTGAATCCCGGTGATTGCATAGGAGTTATGGCTCCGTCGAGTATTGTTGAAAAAAGTGATATCGAGAAATCAAAGGTCAGAATTGAAAAGCTGGGGTATAACGTTTTTATACATCCTCAAACCTATGAGCAACATAACCAATCAGCCGGAACATCTATTCAAAAAATAATGGCTTTGCAAGGGCTATGGCAACGTGATGATATTAAAGCTATATGGCTTGCAGGCGGTGGAAACCGTTCTCTAGACTTGCTTGATTCTATTAATTTCAAAGCAATGAAAAAAAAGCCAAAGGCAATTATAGGCTTTAGTGATTCAACAACATTGTTAAATAGCATTTACGCTCATACAGGTTTTCCAACATTTCATGGAACTGTCTTTAAAAATGTTCATAAAATACAAGAAAATCAACTCATTCAAACTCTGGATATTCTGCGTGGAATAAATAATGAGATTCCTTTAAATAATGTGAGCATTATAAAAGAAGGCGAAGCAGAAGGAATTTTAATTGGCGGTTGCCTTAGTCTATTTCAATATTTAATCTCTACAGAAGATTGTGCCCCACTTAGCAATGCAATTCTTTTTCTTGAAGATACAAATGAACACCTTAGCCGTATAGATCGTATGTTACTCCACCTAAAGCGACGTGGTGTTTTTAAAGAAATAAACGCTCTTATACTTGGAGAATTCTGTAATATGCAAGAAAGTGACAATCCTTTCGGATTTGAGCTGCGCGATTTAATTGAAGAATACACAAAGGAATGCAATATCCCAATTATTATGAATGCTCCCTTTGGCCATGGAGAAAATATATATACGCTTCCTATAGGAACACATGTAAACTTAAAAACCACACTGGCAAAACTCAGCTTTCTTGAAACAAGTGTTACGATTTAGCATTATTTTTGTATTTTTATGTCAATAAAACCCAAAATATAGAAAGAATCGTATGACAAGAAAATACCTAAAAAAACAATAGTTTAGATTATCTTTTAATATCAAAGATTTATGGAAAAATCTAGCACACACATATAAGTTTATGCTAACATACCGTCAATAATAATAAAAACGAGCATAGAAAATATGACATTTGCGTTAAAGTTAAAGTATAAGGAGTTTTGCTCCCAAGGCTCTTTTATTGCGTGGGGAATTGGATTTAATTATAAATACAATCCTGACGATCATATCCTTGAAGTTTCAGATGCGCGAAAAAACAGCCCTCTTTTACATATATATCTTGATCGGCATGTATCAAGATATCCAGTTTCTTATATAGAAAATTTAGAAAAAGCCACACAAATCAATGCTTTAATGTTAAGCAATAACAAAACAATAGACCTCTCGGAAATATTAAACGGAAGTCGAATTATTGCAATTTTGGAAAATTCAGTGCGTCTATCTCGCTACAGCTTTAATCTTGAACACAAGAAATTTAAACATTTTTCTTATGGTTTTTGTAACGATTTTAATATCAATCTCATCAAAATTAAAGAAATCAAAACAAGAGACTCAAAGAACTTTTATATCGCCAAACTAAGAACTCAAAATAGTAATGAGATTAAAGCTACATCATTTTCTATTCACGGCATCATGAAAAACCTTTCAAAAACCGCTATTAACGAACTTATGGATATTGAATATGCACACTATCACAGCCAATCTGCATATAATCTTTTAAGCGCATCTTCTAATATGGAAAGCATTTCTCATATTCTAAATAATGGATTCTCTCCATACAAAAAAATCACTGAATACAACCGCAAAATTAAAGCAAACAGCTCACATTGAATTAATGTGTTCCCACTATGCTGTTTTATTCCTATATTTCAAAGCATTAACGCCACGTCATTACTTATTTGTTGAATTTTATCTAATTTTTAGGTATAGTGATGATCCTTAAAAAAATTAGGAACGTGGTTTGCCACATGGGGAATTAACTTCCCGAAGGTCTACACGACCAAGCATGCCTTATACTTGAAATAAATTAGGGAGAGCTTTGGAGGTATAAAAAATATCTCATAAGTATGTTTTGATAAAAATAACAATATAAAGAAAAGGGAAAAAACATGGCTGATAATGATAATGTAGACTTCACACGAGGTGATTATGTTGTATATCCTGCGCATGGCGTAGGACAAATTGAAGGCGTTGAAACTCAAACTATTGCCGGTATGGAAATTCGACTCTATGCAATCAGCTTTGAAAAAGAACGTATGCGCTTAAAAATTCCTGTAGTGAAAGCACGGGAATCAGGTTTACGCCGTCTTAGCACCAGTGATCGTTTAAAAGATGCTCTAAAAACCCTTCAAGGACGCTCTCGTATACGCCGTACAATGTGGAGTCGCCGCGCACAGGAATATGAAACAAAAATTAATTCCGGAAACCCTGTATCTATTGCAGAAGTTTTACGTGATTTAAAACGCAGTAATGATGATAACGAGCAATCATATAGCGAACGCCAAATTTACCAGTCAGCATTGGAAAGACTGGCACGCGAAGTTGCTGCCGTGAAAGATATCAGCGAATGCAAGGCTACTGAAGAGCTGGAAGATATTTTAGGAACGAATAAAGCAAGTGAAAATAAAGAAGCTGCATAGTTACAATCATTTTCATTTACTTTTAAAAATATTATAAAAACAGGCAAATATAAGCTCAGGGGCTTCCTATCTGCCTGTTTTTTTTGTATACTGTTGTTGATTCTGGGAATTGAACTTCTCTTATCTATAGATTATTACCCCGCCTTTAAATTATCTATACCCATTCAATAAACCACGGTTTCAAAGTGTGTAGAGTTATTAAAGATAACCAATTTGTGAATCTTGAAAAGCCCGATAGAATTTGGGCAATTCCTGCTATTCATGGCAATATTGAAAAACTTACTACTATTCACGATAACATATTCGAACATATAGCCCCCAAAGACAGACTTGTTTATTTAGGAAATTACACTGGTTACGGTGAGCATTCTGCTGAATGTGTTGATGAAATTCTAACCTTTCGCCGTCTGGTTCTCTCTCAACCCGGCATGTTATGTAGCGATATTATCTATCTTCGCGGATGTCAGGAAGAAATGTGGAAAAAATTGCTACAATTACATTTTGCACCTGATCCAATGAACGTACTTCTATGGATGCTTGGTAATGGCCTATCAAATACACTATATAGCTACGGGGTTTCTCCTCATGACGGTATCGAGGCATGTCGCTCCGGTTCAATATTTCTTACAAAATGGATAGCCTCTATCCAGAATGTAATACGAAAACATCCCGGTCATGATATTTTCTCAACACAGCTTGTCCGAGCCTCATATACTGCTACAGATCAAAACTACCCGATGCTATTTGTTCATGCCGGATTAAATGGTGAAAAACCGCTTGAAGAACAAGGAGATCACCTATGGTGGGCAGGTGAGCAATTTAAACAAATTAAAAATACGTATGAGCCATTTCAGAAAGTTATTCGCGGTTATGATCCTGAACACAATGGAATAGATATAAACTGTGTAACGGCTACGATTGATGATGGTTGTGGCTTTGGTGGAAATTTAATTTGCACTGCATTTTCCGCCGATGGTGAAACTCTGGATATTCTGGAAGCTTAACAAAGCGATGAACGGGGATATATTAAACGGGGACAAATTAAATTAATATGTCCCCATTATTTAAAAGATCAGTTTATATTTCTGCCCGAAAACAATCCCTTCTCCGGCTTCAAGCGAATTAAACACTCGAAATCGTTCCTCTTGTAGCGTATTAAATGGCTGTTGTCTTGCAAGAGTGCTTACCGTGTCGCCTGCTTTAGCTGTAACTATTTTAACATAATATGGCCTTAATGACTCCTTTTCCTTTGATGTCAAACGGCGCAGACTATAAGAAGTGCGCTTTAATCCTTCAAGTAAATCCGCAGAAACATTCCGTGGAATAGCCATCTGAAAACGAGCCAAACGATTGTTAGACCAACGCACAACAACCAATCTAATAGTTACAGGCTTATTATTAATATGACCGGAAAATGAAGCCGTTGCAGCGTCCATCCCGTTTACAATAATTCTTTCTGAAGATTGCAGCTTTTCATTTTTCATCCAGCTATTTGTAATGTAATCAAGCGGATCTAAAGATTTCTTATTCCCAACCATATCAAATACAATCACAGAGCCGGATTTAGATGTAGCTATAACTTGTGACTGCCGGTTAACAATATGAAATCCATCCGGCACGTTAAAAGTAAAATCCATTTCAGTATGATAAAAATTTTGCCCACGAATAAATCCGGAACGAGAACTATCATCGTAAATCAAACCATTAATCATGTTAAGATAGTGATTATGCTTAATGTTTCCTGCTTTACCATAGCTCAATGATTCTGCTCTGGTTTTGTTTATACGCTCTGATGTGGCTGGATGTGTTGAAAAATAGCTAAAATCTGACACCTTTTCACTACCCTTTATCTTATTTTCCAATATGCTGTGCTTTTGCAAAGAAGAAAGAAAAGACGGCATTGCAGTAGAGCTATAGCCGGCTCGCGTCATATAACGCATCCCCAAACTATCCGCTTCATTTTCCTGCCCTCTGGAATAAGAGCTTAAATAAAGATCAGAGCCAAGCCCGATAGCTTGTGAAATACCATTACTTCCAAGAGCAACAGATAATATCCCTGCTCCCAAAGAAGTAAGCGTTCCCGTTGAATAACGCTGCGCAGAATGTTTTCCGGTAATATGACCTGTTTCATGCGCAAGCACAGCAGCCATCTCAGCCTCACTATTTGCAAGCGCTAAAAGCCCTCTGGAAATATAAATATATCCTCCGGGCAATGCAAAAGCATTTACCATAGGCGTATCAAGGACATAAAATTTATATTTAATATCCGGACGCTCTGTGTTTGCAGATACTTTAGCACCAACTTCACGTACATAATTTTGAAGTAAAATATTTTGGCATTCACCAAATTTTTTTATAATCTTAACATGTTCACTAGCGCCGATTTTAAGTTCTTGATGTGGTGACATCAGTGCTGTGAATTGTGATTTACCTGTTGCCGGATTCATACTGCAAGCCAAAAGGCTCAAAACAGATAAACAAATCAGCAAAGGAACAAACAAACGCTTGCCAATATCATATATAATTGTCCAATATATTTTCATGAAAATAATTTTAGTATTTTTTACGCTGCTTACCAGCTTTTTTTATACATCAATTTCTGCCGCTGAAAATGAAACTCTTCCCAAAGGGGATTTTTCTAAAATGAAGCGCAGCGATATTGTTACAGTATCGCAGATTATAAACCCACAAACACTACAATTACATGATGGACGTATTATCCGTCTCAGCGGGATTAACTATCCGGATTATAATACTGAAAACACGGGTAAATTCTCATTAATGGCTATGGATATTCTGCGTGATATGCTGGAAGGAGAAAGCGTTACACTATACCATACACAAAAGAAAAACTTGGGTCGGATGAATCGTATGGGTCATCATCTGGTACAGTTAGAACGCCAAAAAGACGGAGTTTGGATACAAGGAACACTCCTAACATTAGGGCTTGCACGAGTTTATACAACACAGCGCAATCCTGAAATGTCTGCGCAGATGTACGCATTTGAAGACACTGCCCGTAATGAAAAACTTGGAATTTGGGAAGATGAAACCTACAAGATATTAACTCCTGAAACAGCCATAGAGCATCTAAATAGCTTTCAAATCATAGAAGGACTTATCGAAAGTACAGCTCTTAAAAATAACCGCATTTATTTGAATTTTGGTAAAAACTGGAAAACAGATTTTACAGTTTCTATCGCCCCTGCTGATAAACGTATTTTCTCAAAACAGGGGATTGATCCGCTACAATGGAATAATAAAACCATTCGCGTTCGTGGCTGGGTAGAATCTTATAACGGAGCTTATATTGAAATCAATCATCCGCAAGCTATCGAAGTTATTGAATAACTATACAAACAACAAACAAGCTTCATCAAAAGAAAGAAAATTCATGAAGAGCTTTAAATCAATCAAAGACATTACATTTCAAAATAAAACCGTGATTTTAAGGGTAGACCTTAATGTCCCCGCTCAAAGAGGACGAGTTACAGATACAACTCGCATTGACCGTATTAAGCCTACGATTGATTACTTACGCAATGCCGGAGCTAAAATTTTAATTCTCTCACATTTTGGCCGTCCTGAAGGGGAGCAAAATCCTGAAATGTCCATGGCTTTTTTATTACCGGTTCTTAAAGAATGTTGGGGCGTTGATATTAGCTTCTCTCCTGATTGTATTGGTGAAAGAGCAAAAGAAATTGCCACAACTCTTAAAGCCGGAGATATTGCACTGCTTGAAAATGTACGCTTTTACAAAGAAGAAAAAGCTAACGACCCAACATTTGCAGCAACACTTGCAAGCCTTGGGGATATATATGTTAACGATGCCTTTTCAACATCTCACCGCGCTCATGCCTCAACTGAAGGTATCGCGCATTTAATGCCTTCTGTTGCCGGATTACTTATGGAAGAAGAGCTTAAAGCTTTAGATAAAGCTCTTGGAAATCCTGAAAAACCGGTTGCTGCTATTGCAGGCGGATCAAAAATATCAACAAAACTCAGTGTTCTTAATAACTTAATTGAAAAAGCTGACTTCCTGATTCTTGGTGGCGGTATGGCAAATACATTTCTATATGCTAATGGCGCTGATGTAGGAAGCTCCTTATGTGAAAAAGGCATGGCAGAAAAAGCCAGAGAAATTATGGCTTATGCCAAAAATAATAATTGTGAAATTATTTTACCTATTGATCTGGTAAGCGTTACAGAGCTTAAAGAAAATGCAGAATTTAAAATACTTCCAAGCTCTAAAATACCTGAAGGACGAATGGCTATTGATACCGGCCCGGAGAGTATAAAATATACACTTGAAAAAATCAAAACTTGCAAAACAATTTTATGGAATGGGCCAATGGGCGTATTTGAAATCAAGCCTTTTGACAATGGAACCAATGCATTAGCTAAAGGCGTGGCAAAGCTAACTAATCACGGTGATATTGTTAGCATCGCAGGTGGTGGTGATACGATTGCAGCTCTTGAAAATGCAGGTGTTGCTGAACAATTTAGCTATATATCAACAGCAGGCGGTGCATTTTTAGAATGGCTAAAAGGAAAAACACTGCCGGGTGTGGCAGCGCTTAGTGCTTATACCGAAACATCTTAATAAATCTTATTCTTTTATAACAATTTGTATTAAACGCCGGACATGCTTCGGGCTTACGCCCGCCGTGCAGTCACACGGTACAATTTTGAATAGAATCATACGATTCTTATTCAAAATCACTGTAATTCAGTTTCAATATCCAAAGAATTCTTCATAATCCCGCGTGCAACGTCTATTTCAATTCGATCGTAATAGTTAATTGCTCGTGTCATATCTTTTAAATCAACCATTTTTCCATTATTACGAACACGATTTGTCAGCAAAAATATAGATATAAAATCTTCTTTCACAAGATCAAAAGCTTTACATGCCACAGCAAGCCCTTGTCCGTTTGGTTGCGCAAGTATTGTCTCCACTGTTCCGGAAGAAAGCCCTGAAAACCTTGAAAATTGCGCAATAAAAGATGGAATCTGACTACGGCGTAATGTACCAAGCATAAGCTTTACAGTTAAAAGTCCTTTTTCTTTATAACGATTTGCAGCGTTTAAAGTACTCTGCTGCGGAGTAAATTCACTCTTATCATCAATACTCTGCAATTCTAAAACAATATCATCAACAGTATCAATTAAACTGCCTGTATCCAGATCATAATTATTACGAATGAAATGCTTTAATTCCTCTCCAACAAATCTATAAAGAAGAGATGCAATATCGCTTGAAACTTCATCTCTACGCAAAAGCGGACGAGCCAAAACTTCTGAGTTCTGAGCCATATCAGATAATACTGTGACAGCATGCTTTGTTAGCGAGAGATTCATATTTTTAACTAAAGTTATAGCTGTATCAAAATCTTTTGTATCAGCAAGAAGATTTACAATCTGATCATTCAACTGAGTTCTACCGGCAATAGCCTGCCAATATTCTGTGCTTTTAGATTTAACAATATATATGAGATCAAGATCTCCCAAAACATTGCTTTTCTTTAAAACATGAGAAGCAACCTCAATTTCATCATTAGCCATTTGAAGGACAAGACGAAGCGGTATATTGTCCATAATAGATAAACGTTCAGATAATGCCTCTCTTAAATCTATTTCAGCCTGACGCATAAGCTCAATTAACACATCTGCTATCAATTCGCTTTCATGTGATGACATCTCCATTGTAAAAAGCTCACTAACAGCCGATGTTAATTCAACTCTCGCTAAAGGCTTTTTATCTTTCGCCAACCCATATAACTTGTGAGTATCGTAAAGACGTACAAGAAGAGGTGTCACAGAAGAAGACTTATCTAGAAAACTTAGATCCATTTTTAAAAACCCCAGCACATTCATTTTTTATAATCACATACATTAGAAAAAATGCATAAGACCTGTTATTTATTAGCTTCAGGGAAAAACTGTTATTAATTACAGAACTTTATCCCTGCCCCAGACCTATTTATACAGAACATTCATTACTATATCGTTAATAAAAGATTACTTAAATATTAAGAACTTTTTTACTTTTCTTAAAAAAAAACATATAATAATCCTTTGTTAAAGACTTTCTTCTACAATTAAAGAAGGTATTAACTTAACTGGAGACACATAGATATGGCAGGATCATTAAACGGTATTGGTGGGCAACAACTTCCCATTTCTAATACATTTCAGCCTGGTGGGCAGTCAAGTCAAACCCGTGAACATGAAGAAGTTCAGGTAAAAGAAGGGGTTGCCAAATCCAAAGCCTCTGAAACTACATCAACTAAAGATAATGAAGAAGTCAGCGTTAAATTAAAGACGTCAAGCTCTAGTCATCAAGAAACATCTGAACAAAAACGCGGCTCTATCGTTGATATAATTGTCTAAAGCGCGTTTTTATAATTTTATTGAAACGCAACCTCATTAAAACTCCGCAATTTGCGACTATGAAGCTTGGATGGTTTCAAATCACGCAACATCGTCATAGCTAAAAGACCAACTTTCAAGTGTTGTTCAACACGCTCACGGTAAAAATTATCTGCCATACCGGGCAATTTTAACTGTCCATGGAAGGGTTTATCAGAAACACACAGAAGTGTGCCATACGGAACACGAAAACGAAAACCATTAGCAGAAATCGTTCCGGATTCCATATCCATTGCAATTGCCCGACTTTGTGACAAACGAAGATTTTGACGTATAGACGGGCGCAATTCCCAATTTCTATCATCTGTTGTGGCAACAGTTCCTGTACGCATAATCTTTTTAAGATCATAACCTTCCTCACCTGTAACTTGAGCAACCGCCTTTTCTAAAGCAACTTGCACCTCTGCTAAAGCAGGGACTGGAATGCTCAATGGCAAATCATCATCAAGAATTTGATCTTCACGCAAATATCCGTGTGCCAGCACATAATCACCAAGCTTTTGAGAATTTCTTAATCCTGCGCAATGTCCCAGCATCAGCCAAGCATGAGGGCGTAAAACTGCTATATGATCTGTAATTGTTTTAGCATTTGAAGGGCCAACACCTATATTAACCATAGTAATACCGCTACCATCTTCACGCTTGAGATGATAGGCCGGCATTTGCGGTAAGCGTTTATCTTCAACAGGTTCAATGAATTCCGTATATTCACTGGTTTTTACTTGTTCCTTTCCAAGAGCAATAAATTCATCAATATAAAATTGATAGTTAGTAAAAATAATAAACTTTTGGAAATGAGATGCTGTAGACCCGCAATAGTGTTTTAAACGCTGCAAACTTAAATCAACTCGCTGCGCTGTAAATAAAGATAAAGGATAAGGCTTACCTGATTTTGCAACGAAAGCTCCATTAGCAATTTCATCATCCATAATATTAAGATCAGGCACATCAAAAATATCTGGTAAATTTCTAATTTTATTTACAGAAAGATCCCTTTCCAGATGAAAACGATCACCAAGAGCAAAATGAATTGGAATCGGTGTCTTGCTAACACCAACCTCTAACGAAATTTCATGATTTCTTATAAGTTCTGAAAATTGTTCCAGATAATATTTTTCAAAAATATCAGGACGGGTCAGTGTTGCTGTATAAATACCGGGTCTGGGAACAAAACCATAAGAAAGCCGCATATCAGACCTATGCGCAAATTTGGTAACAGCCTTCACATACGGATAACAAGCGGAAACTTTGTCCCCCGGCTTTATCTTACCTTCACTAAATGCCCTGAACTCACCTTGTAAATAAGAAATATGAGCTTCATAGATATCCTTAATCGCATTAAAGGTATCTTCCGGTGTTTTATACTTTTTGGATTTGAATATTTTAGGAGGATTGAGCATATAATATTGTCACAGCTTTCTTGTTAAATTTCAATGAATTAAGGCTTGATTTAATTATGTCTCCAACCCAACAAGAGATCTGGCATACTCACGAGCACAAAAAGACTGCATATCTTCTATTCCCTCGCCTATTCCAATAGCATGCACAGGTACGCCGAATTGATCTGCCAGACCGACAAGAACACCTCCTTTAGCTGAACCGTCAAGCTTAGTAACGATAAGCCCTGAGATATCAACCATATCTTTAAATGTATCAAGCTGTGCAAAAGCATTTTGCCCTGTTGTTGCATCAAGAACTAAAAGTGTCGCATGCGGAAGATTTTCATTCTGTTTTTTAAGAACCCGTATAATTTTCTCAAGCTCCGCCATAAGATTAGCCTTATTGTGCAATCGACCGGCAGTATCAATAAAAAGAACATCAACGCCTTGTGCTTTAGCTTCTTCATATGCTTCAAAAGCCACGGAAGCAGCATCATCACCAAGGCTCTTGGAAAAAAACTTGCTTCCCGAACGGTTTGCCCATTCTTCCAACTGTTCAACGGCTGCGGCTCGAAAGGTATCTCCGGCAGCCATCATTACAGATTTCCCCTCCTTGTAATGCAAATGATAAGCAAGCTTACCTATAGTAGTTGTTTTTCCAACTCCGTTAACACCGCACATCACAATAACAAAAGGCTCTGAATCCAGCTTTTTAACTACAAGCTTTTGCGCAACGCCTGAAAGTATCTTTTCCATACTCTCGGAAAGAGCTATTTTTATTTCCTCTTCGCTTATATCTTTACCAAATCTATCCTTTGAAAAACTCTCAATTATATTTGCTGCTGTTTTAGGCCCTAAATCTGACTCAATCAATATATCCTCAAGCTGTTCCAGTGTTTCTTCATCCAGCTTTTTCCTTGTCACCAAACCGGAAATATTTTTAGTAAATTTATTGCTTGATTTAGATAAACCAGATGCTAAACGGGAAAGCCATCCACCCTCTTCTGTATGATCTCTAAGCTCTTCTTTTTCCTTTGCAGCACTTTCTACAGTATGTTGATGTACTGTAGGCAAATCCATTTCTTGCAGAGGTATATCATCTATCTGTTCAACATCACGCTTTGTCCGAGAATCAACCACACATTCAGACGGAGGCTTTATTGGAATATCATCAGCATGATGGATAACAGCATCAGCATGCTCTTGTTCTTCCTGATCTTTTATATTTTTTTTCTTACGCCAAAAAACCATAACAACTCCTTGAAAATATTATAGCCTTGAGAGAGCCTAAAACAAAGGTAATTTCAAAGAATCTTACCGGTTAGTTTATTTCCATCAATCCCTTGGGTTAAAACAGAAATAAGTGTTCCGGATTTTATATCCTGTGAAATTTTGATTGGTAAAAAATTCTCGGCACGAGCAATATTTCCTTGCTCAACAATAGCTTGCATGGTTTTATTCATATTGTTCTTTAAAGAGCTTTGGAGTTGCATTTGACCTAAATCACGCAAACGCGCAGCACGTTCTTTACGAATACCCATATCAACTTGCGGCATTTTAGCAGCAGGAGTTCCATCACGCTCTGAATACGGAAATACATGCAGAAAAGTTAAATCACATTCTTCTACAATATTGAGCGTATTTTGAAACATTTCTTCGGTTTCTGTTGGAAATCCTGCGATAATATCAGCCCCAAAGGTTATTTCAGGCCTTAAATTACGTGCTTTATTGCATATTTCGATCATATCTTCACGTAAATGCCGTCTTTTCATACGCTTTAGAACCATATTATCACCAGATTGAAGTGATAAATGTAGATATGGCATAAAACGTGGCTCATTTTCTATTAAATACCAAAGATCTTTATCAATCTCAACCGAATCAAGAGAAGACAAACGCAAGCGAGGAAGCTCTGGAACTAAGCTCAATATACGGCGGATCATCTGTCCTAGTGTTAATGCTTCCGGCAAATCAGCGCCATAAGATGTAATATCTACTCCGGTAAACACAATTTCTTTATAGCCCTGCTCAACTAAAATACGAACCTGATCTGTTATAATATCAACCGGTACAGAACGCGAATTCCCGCGACCATAGGGAATTATACAAAAAGTACAACGATGATTACAGCCATTTTGAACCTGCACAATAGCTCTTGCTCGATTCTCAAAACCCTTTAGCATATGAGAAACTGTTTCCTTAACCATCATAATATCATTTACTAAAACGCGCTTTTCAGGTTTATCTCTCCAAATTTCAGCCTTAAGTTTTAAATCATTGCCAATGACTCGATCAACCTCATCCATCTGTGCATAAGTATGTGGATCAATCTGCGCAGAGCATCCTGTGACTATGATTTGCGCCTGTGGATTTTCCTTACGTGCGCGACGAATAGCTTGTCTGGACTGCCTCTCTGCCTCTTTAGTAACAGCGCATGTATTGAATATTATTACATTCTCAAGTCCGGCTGCTTTGGCATGAGATAGCATTACTTCCGATTCATATGTATTAAGCCGGCAACCAAAAGTTACGAGCTTAGGGTCTTTCTTGTCCATAAACGGGGTTTTACAGTTCTTTTATCGTTCCGTCAAATACATGAGCTACAGAACCGGACATGAGAACATGACCGTCTTTTTCCCGCCATTCAATATTAAGCACCCCGCCTTCAAGCTCAATTTCGACATTACGCCCTGTTAATCCACGGCGAACAGCAGCCACGGCCACCGCACATGCTCCAGAGCCACAAGCAAGCGTCAAACCGACACCACGCTCCCACGTAACTTGACGCATTTTAGTTCTTGATATGATTTCCACAAACTCTACATTTGTTTTTGCAGGGAAAAATGGATGTTGTTCATACGTACACCCCAACTTTTCCACATCAATATCCTCAATATTATCAACAAAGAAAACACAGTGAGGATTTCCCATACCAACAGCTACCGGATTTGAAAGGATATTATCCCCTATAGGTAAATCAAGAGTATCCATTTTTTCTGACAGCGGGATATCCTTCCACTCCAAAAAAGCTTTTCCCATATCTACCTCAACAAGTTCCCCTTCTCTTCTGCAAAGGAGAATATCATTGCTTGTTTCAATTCTGCATGAATCCTGATTGATTTCATTCATAACCAAATCAGCTACGCATCTGGTTGCATTTCCGCAAGCAGCAGACTCAGAGCCATCTGCATTAAAGAACTGTGCGCGAATATCTGCTTTTTGAGCAGGATGCAAAATCACAAGCAAATCACAGCCAACACCAAAATGACGATCACAAATCTTTATGATCTGGGCATTAGTCAACATACCTCGTATATCTCTTTGATCCAAAATAACAAAATCATTGCCACAACCATGCATTTTTATAAAGCGCATTTACCTAAACCCTTCTTTCATAATAATTTACATTAAAAATCACTATACTTTCAAACAAGTTTCTTGACATTCCCTGCAAACCCACATAGCTTGCCACCAAATTTCACTGAAAGCTATTAATTTCAGTGCCCAAGGTCTTTAGAGGATCAGGTATCCCCCAATCGGCGAATTTACGCTCATTGGGGTTAGTTTGTTTTGTTAAGTTCGGATTGTTAATCACCATGAAACTAAGGCTTGCAATAACAAGGAAAGGCTAGAAATGTTTAACTCGCTCAGTGATAAATTAGGAAACGTATTCGACAAGCTACGCGGCAAAGGCACTCTATCTGAAAATGATGTAATGACTGTTAGCCGTGAAATACGCATAGCGTTACTTGAGGCTGATGTTGCTCTGCCGGTTGTTAAGAACTTCATATCTGCTATTAAAGGCAAAGCTATTGGTGAAAATGTCATTAAAGGTATTAATCCCGGTCAGCAAATCATAAAAATTGTCCATGATGCACTGATAGAAATGCTAGGCTCTTCCGCAGATGAACTGCAATTTTCCACACCACCTTGCGCCTATTTAATGCTTGGATTGCAAGGATCTGGTAAAACAACATCTACTGCTAAAATTGCAAAACTTCTCACCAAAAAGCATAAGAAAAAAGTTCTTATGGCTTCTCTGGATATTTACCGTCCGGCAGCGCAAGAGCAATTAAAACAGCTCGGTGAACAAACCGGTATAGCTACGCTGGAAATTATTAAAGATCAAAAGCCTGTCGATATTGCCAAACGAGCTATGAAAACCGCAAGCAAAGAAGGCTATGACGTTGTTATGCTTGATACGGCCGGCCGTTTATCCATTGACGAAAAGCTTATGGCTGAGGCCAAGTCAATCAAGGATGTGACTAATCCTGTTGAAACATTGTTAATTGCCGATGCTATGACAGGGCAAGACGCAGTTCAGACTGCCACTGCTTTTGATGCACAAGTCGGGATAACCGGCATTATGCTTACACGCGTCGATGGTGATTCCAGAGGCGGAGCTGCAATGTCTATGAAAGCTGTAACAGGCAAGCCAATCAAACTCATAGGTGTTGGAGAAAACTGGAGTGAAATTGAAACTTTTCATCCTGAACGGATTGCCGGACGCATTCTTGGTATGGGTGATGTTGTATCTCTTGTTGAAAAAGCCGTTGAAAGTGTCGATGCTGCCGAAGCTGAAAAGATGGCCGCCAAGTTCAAAAAAGGCAAGTTTGATTTTAATGATTTGCTATCACAAATGCGTCAGATGCAAAAAATGGGTGGTATGGGCACAATGCTTAAAATGCTGCCCGGTATGGGAAAAATAGCAGGTGCTTTAGATGAGGCTGGCGTAGATGATTCTATGATAAAAAAACAAGAAGCAATTATCCTGTCTATGACTATTGCTGAACGTGAAAAGCCGGAGCTTTTAAATATGCGCCGTAAACAACGTATAGCTTCCGGTTCAGGTACAAGCGTACAGGAAATTAACAAACTGGCTAAACAGCTCAAACAAATGCAAGGCATGATGAAGAAAATGCGCAAAATGGGCACTAGGAAAATGATGGGCATGATGAAAGAAATGATGGGAGGAAACACCGATGATCTGGAGCTTATGGCACAAAGCATGGATCCGGACGGGCTAGGTGCAGATATAAGTGCAATTCAAGGAGCTGAAAATTCCTCCAATAGCATTCTTGGTGCAAACCCGTTTACAGCCGGTGGGGCAATGTCTTCAGGAGGTGTACCATCCGGTGATTTAGCCGAATTATTAGGAAATTCTTCACCACACGTAAGTGGCAAGAAAAAGAATCGCAAAAAGAACAAGCGATAAATAATTAATTACGTAATATTTAAACATTTAAAAAGGAGAAATAAAAAATGGCACTATCAATAAGACTATCAAGAGGCGGGCGTAAAAATAGCCCATTCCATCGCATTGTTGTTGCAGACAAACGCATGCCGCGCGATGGTCGTTACATCGAAAAACTTGGCACGTACAACCCGCTTTTGAATGATGCAGACGAAAACCGCGTAACACTTGTAAAAGACCGGATTGAATACTGGCTTTCTCAAGGTGCAAAACCCTCTGAACGCGTTGCAATCTTTCTTGGTAAGGCCGGTATAATTGATATGCCTGCTCAACCTGTACGTCCGAAAAAAGCTGAACAATCTGAAAAAACAAAGCTTCGTATTGAAGAAAAGAAAGAAAAACAAGCCAGTGCTGCTGAAGCTGCAAAAGCTGCTGCTAAAGAAGCTAATGAAGCTGCAAAAGTCGCTGCTGAAGCAGCCAAAGAGGCAGATAAAGAAACAGAGACTCCAAAAGAAGAAACAAAAGAAAAAGCTCCTACTGATGAAGCTCCTACTGATGAAGCTCCTACTGATGAAGCTCCTACTGATGAAGCTCCTAAGGAACAAGAAAAGAAAGAAGAGTAATCTCCTTTTATGACATTTCAAAATACTGACCAGCCTCCAAAACGTATATGTATCGGCAAAATTGTTGCCGCACATGGAGTTAAGGGGCTGGTTAAAATTTTGAGCTTTGGTGATGATACCGAACTTTTGAACGGAACTATATATATTGATGAGAGTGGAGAAAAATCTCTTTCTATTACTCTTAAAAACAAACTTGGCAAATATATTTTAGCTGAAATTAAAGAAATAACCGACAGAACCCAAGCTGAAAAGCTTAGAGGAATAGAGCTTTTTATTGATAAAAGCACCCTTCCCGCACTTAAAGATGAAGACAGCTTTTATTTTGAAGACCTTATAGGGCTTGACGTTATTGAAAGTGATAAAATCATAGGCACAATTTTATCCGTTAAAAATTTTGGAGCTGGGGATTTACTGGAAATAAGATTATCATCCGGAAAAGACTTCTTTCTTCCATTTCTTAAAGAGACAGTGCCGGAAATTAATATCAAAGACGGAGTTCTTAAAATCAAAAATTACCAAATATATGCAGAGGAATAGAGTATGAACTGGCATGTAAATATTCTCACCATTTTTCCTGAAATGTTTCCAAGTACGCTTGCTTGCTCTCTAAGTGGAAAAGCATTGCAACGTGGAGATTGGAGCTACAACACTATCAATATTCGTGATTTTGCCGATGGTGTGCATAAATGCGTGGATGACACTCCATATGGCGGAGGAGCAGGAATGGTTATGCGTGCTGATGTAATTGAAAAAGCCCTTCTTTCAATTAAAGAAAAAGGAGGAAATTCAGGACGCAAAATATATTTAAGTCCACGCGGAAAGCCTCTTACACAAAAGCTTGTACAGGAATTATGCGCTGAAGAAACACTCACTTTACTTTGCGGACGCTATGAAGGCGTTGATCAACGCGTGATTGATGCTCATGAATTTGAAGAAATCAGCATTGGTGATTATATACTCTCCGGTGGAGAACCTGCTGCGCTTATTCTAATGGATGCATGTATAAGGCTAATGCCCGGTGTAATGGGAAATACAAAAACACCGAATGAAGAAAGCTTCTCTGAAAAATCAGGTGGTTTGCTGGAATACCCACATTATACCCGCCCTTTTGAATGGAAAAGTTTAACCGGAAAGATTTTTTATGTACCTGATATTCTTAAATCCGGCGATCATAAAAAAATAGAAGAATGGCGTAAAGAACAATCAAAAACACTTACTCAGGAGCGACGACCTGATCTTCTTTAATCGGCGTACCATACTTAGAACAAAGTGGATGTTGATGCCATATTGGAGGAAACCAGCCATGCGTATGCGGCCACTCAGAATTTAAAGATTCGCCAGTAATAAAATTATGCTTATGTCTTTCAAACTCTGAACAATCACCCTTTTCTTCTACAGAATAACTATTGGGATCTTTTATAAAAGAATTATTCATAGATGCGCATCCAGCTAACGAAAATACTAACGGCAAAATAATAACACTATTCAAAGCTGCATTACGAAATGTTGAACCACTTAAACTCATGGTAATTTACCTTTTTTAACATGTTTATACATAATAAAGTACGCTGACTATAGTGCCGTTTCCCAAAAAATTGCAATAATTTATTCTTTTTCGCCCTAAAACAAAGGCATAGAAAGGGATAAGCTCTATTCATAAATGTAAAATAAAACTTGCAGAGCTTCTGGTTTTATTGTATTTATGCGCGAGATTTTGATTTAACCCACAAAAAGATAAATGAACCGCCGGACTTAAAGCTTCGTATCGGGTTCTGATAAAGGGAAAGAAAAATGAACACACTGCAAAAATTTGAAGCTCGTCAGCTTGAAAAAGCACAGAGCGAAAAACAAGTTCCAAAATTCAGCTCAGGAGACACGATCAAGGTTAATGTACGTGTTAAAGAAGGTACTCGTGAGCGTATCCAAGCCTTTGAGGGCGTATGCATCTCAAGAAAAGGTAGTGGCATCAACGAAACATTTACAGTTCGTAAGATAAGCTATGGTGAAGGTGTCGAGCGTGTTTTCCCGCTTTGGAGTTCACGTATTGATGGAATTGAACTGGTTCGCCGTGGTTCAGTGCGCCGTTCAAAACTGTATTATCTACGTAATCGCCGTGGTAAATCTGCCCGTATTTCAGAACGCATATCCGGACATGGAATTGAAATAGCTACAGATGCTACCGTTGAAGGTATGACTAAAACCAAGAAACGTGCACAGAAAAAAGAAGCAAAGCAAGCTGCCCGCGCCAAGGCTCGCAAGATTCATGAGGATGCTGCTAGTGCCAAAGCAAAAGCAAAGGCTGATGAAGCTGCTGCAAAATTAGATGAAGCTAAAACAGAGGATGCTCAGGCTTCTTCTAAGAATGAAGAATAAAAGCAAAACGGGAAAGTGAACGGATGAATGAGGACACAACAAACACTTTTTGAAAAAATCTGGAATGAGCATGTTATACATAAACAAGATGATGGTACATGCCTGATTTATATTGACCGCCACCTTGTGCATGAAGTTACTTCCCCGCAAGCTTTTGAAGGTTTGCGTATGAATAACCGCAAAGTTCACAAAACAAAAACAACTCTAGCTGTAGCGGATCACAATGTGCCGACTACAAACCGCACAAATGGAATTTTAGAAGAAGACAGCCGTATCCAGATAGAAACCCTAAGAGCTAATTGTAGCGAATTCGGCGTGACTTTATTCGATATGGATGACAAACGTCAGGGAATTGTACATATTATTGGCCCTGAACAAGGCTTTACCCTACCCGGCATGACTATTGTTTGTGGTGACAGCCACACCAGCACTCATGGCGCGTTCGGATCTTTAGCGTTTGGAATTGGAACATCAGAAGTTGAGCATGTACTGGCAACTCAAACTCTCATTCAAAAACCAGCCAAGAATATGCGCATTACAGTAAACGGAGCTTTATCTACAGGTGTTAGCGCTAAAGATATGGCTCTTGCAATTATTCGTGAGATTGGCACAGCAGGCGGAACAGGGCATGTAATTGAATATACCGGTGAAGCTGTGCGTGCGCTTTCTATGGAAGGCCGTATGACTCTGTGCAATATGGCTATTGAAGCCGGTGCGCGTACCGGACTTATTGCCCCCGATCAAACTACCTTTGATTATATCAAAGGGCGGCCAATGGCTCCACAAGGTAAAAAATTTGAAATGGCTGTTTCATATTGGAAAACACTCTTTTCAGATGAAGACGCAACCTATGATAAAGATATTGTAATAAATGCCGATGATATTACACCGCTTGTTACATGGGGAACTTCACCGGAAGATGTAATCGAAATTACAGGTATAGTCCCCTGCCCTGATGATTTTGATACTGAAGAGAAAAAAGCTTCTGTTCAGCGTATGCTTGATTATATGGGATTAACATCCGGCATGCATATGCAAGAAATTACGATTGATAAAGCCTTTATTGGCTCTTGTACCAATGCAAGGATTGAGGATTTACGTGAAGTAGCAAAAATTGCTCAAGGGCATAAAGTTGCAGATAACGTACATGCTCTTATTGTGCCCGGATCAGGGCTTGTAAAAGAACAAGCTGAAAAAGAAGGACTGGATAAAATCTTTATTGAAGCCGGATTTGACTGGCGTGAACCGGGATGCTCTATGTGTTTAGCTATGAACGCTGACAAGCTAGAGCCTGAGGAACGTTGTGCTTCCACTTCTAACCGCAACTTTGAAGGTCGCCAAGGTCGCGGAGGACGTACGCATCTAATGAGTCCTGCTATGGCTGCGGCTGCAGCTATTCGAGGTCGGTTAACTGATGTCAGGGAATTCTAATGTCTTCTTGGCCTGATAATTTTGATTTAAGAGAAACAAATGAAATATGTAATCAGATCAAGATATTCATAAAAGAACAACTTCAAGAGCTAAAAACCTATGATAATCAACGCCCTGAAGATCATGCCTATATTTTTCCAGAACATGCAAAGCGCGTTGCAAACAATGTTAAAAATACATGCCTGCATATAGGTTTGAGCGATCTTGTGGCTGAAAATATGTATTGGGCTGTCCTTCCACATGATATAGGCAAAAAGAATCTGCCTTTAGAGCTTTGGGATAAAGAAGAAAAACCTAGCGGTATGCTTAAAAAAGTACGCCGTACGCATACGCTTCTTGGTGCGCAAATCGTACAAGAACATCTGGCTGATATTAATCATCCCTTTAAAGACCTGATGATTGATATTATGGTTAACCATCATGAACAAATGGATGGTAACGGCACACACGGCATTTCAGGTAATCAGCTTTCCGCACCTGTACGCCTTACCGCTATCATAGAAGCATACGACGGCTGGCGTATCTGGCGTCCGCATTATGGAGAACGTGATATTTCTCCCGCCGGCGTTCTTAAACGTATGCGTGAGGAAAAAGGCGCAGAAATTTTTGATATGAAACTCTTTGAAGCTTTCTCTGATATGAAAATAAAAGAAAGCTCTATATGAAAACATTTGTTATATCTCTAGCTGAAGCAAAAGAGCGTAAAACCCATATCACAAAAATAATGGAAGAACGCAATCTTGAATTTGAATTCTTTGAAGCTGTTGACGGACGCGGCTTTGATGTTCCAAACCATCCAAACCACCATACATTCAAAAGGCAATTATATTTTGGCCGGAATATGAAAGGTGGTGAGATAGGAGTTCTTCTTTCTCATAAAAGCATTTATCAAAAAATGGTGAATAAAGAAATTCCAATTAGTCTTATTCTGGAAGACGATGTCGAGCTATACAAAGATTTCCCAAAGATATTACAAGCATTGGAAAATGGAGCGCAGGATTTTGAGTTGGTGCGGTTTTTAGGTAGCAAGAAAGTTGCAACGCTCAAGCAATATACTAAACGCATAATAATGGATAAATATAAGCTTAACCGCCTATGCACAACGCCCGGAGGAGCGCATGCATATATTATTACCTTTGCCGGTGCTGTAAAGATGTTACGTAATTTAGATAAGAATTATATTCCGATTGATACTCTTATGGGGCATTGCTGGAAAACCGGTGTTAATGCTTTTATTATACAACCGGGATTATCACGTCAAAACGCTGAACAACCGCAATATATAGGTACAGAGCGTTTTGATAAAACCCTAAACCTTTCCAGTATTATGAAACTTGCTTACCCATTCGGAAGAGCGTGGTTTAAAATCATGGAAGGTTTGATGAAACGAGTTTATTACTATAAAAATATTTTGATAGATAAACTCTTGAAAGACAAATAATGAAACCTTTTCAAACTCTGCGAGCTGTTGCTGCGCCTATGCCTATGATAAATATTGATACGGATATTATTATCCCAAAGCAATTTCTTAAAACGATTAAACGAACAGGGCTTGGTGTTAATGCTTTTAATGATTTACGCTATGATGAAAACGGTAATGAAAATAAAGATTTTGTTCTCAATAAAAAACCATACCGAAATGCAGAAATTCTAATTACCGGAAAGAATTTTGGTTGCGGCTCTTCACGTGAGCATGCACCGTGGGCTATTAAAGATTTTGGGATTCAATGCATCATTGCTTCAAGCTTTGCCGATATTTTTTATAATAACAGCTTTAAGAACGGCATTTTACCTATTGAACTACCGCAAGAACAAGTTGATACCTTAATGAAAGAAGTGCAAGAAAATCCAGATGTATTGATTGAAATCAACCTTGAAAAGCAAACAATCACACGAGGAAATAAATTCAGCCTTAATTTTGATATTGATCCTTTTCGCAAACATTGTTTACTTGGTGGTATTGATGATATTGACCTCACACTGGAAAAAAAGAATTATATAGATTCTTATGAGAACAAAATCAATACTGAAAAACCGTGGATTTAGAGCGTAAAATCAATGAATTATATACGAATAAAAACAAGTATATATCGCTTTTGGTATAAGCATATAAGTCGTACACAGCATAAGATTGTACGATTTATGGGATCTGAATTCGTTATAAAACCTGATAATTATATTGATAGACGTATGTGGATTGAAAGAGGCTATGAGAAAAAACAGCTCTCCTATATGATAGAACAAGCTAAAAAATATTCTTTTAATGCTTTTTTAGATATTGGAACAAATTTCGGACTTTATTCCTGCATACTTGGTGGATCTAATCTTATTCCTGAAGTACATAGCTTTGAATGTGATCCTCGCAATATTTATCACCTTTATGCTCATTTAAAAATGAACGCCCTTAGCGAGCATGTCACAGTTCATGACTTTGCAGTTGGAAATACTAACAATAATGTAATATTTCAAATGGCTACAGATGACAATACAGGTACATCACATGTTGGAAAAAATTCTAAAAAAGGAAGTTCAATAACTATAAAACAAAAATCTTTAGATAGTATTTTTGATTTTAAAAACAAAACATTACTAATTAAAATTGATGTTGAAGGATATGAAGAATCTGTTCTTCTAGGTATGCAAGATATTTTAAATAATAATAAATGCTTTATTCAAATAGAAATCTTAGATAATAATCTGGAACGTGTTGGCAAGCTCTTATCTGCTGAATATAAAAACCTACATCAGATTGGGCATGATTTTTACTTTACTAATTTATAAAAAGGCATAAGCAAACATGACAAATGAATATAATATGATGATACTCCCCGGTGATGGCATTGGCGCAGAGACTATAAATGAAGTTCAAAAAATCATTAACTGGATTAATGAACATACGCCTCTGAATATTAACACTGAAAATGGTTTGATCGGAGGAGCTTCCATTGATGAATTTGGAAATCCTTTTGATGACACTACATTAGAGCGTTGCCGCGCTGCTGATGCTATTATGCTAGGTGCTGTCGGCGGTACTAAATGGGATGACGTTGAATATAATTTGCGCCCTGAAGCAGGACTTCTAAAATTGCGCAAAGAGCTGGATTTATTTGCAAATTTGCGCCCTGCTATTGTTTTTGATGCGTTAATTGATGCTTCTACTCTTAAACCGGAAATTGTTAAAGGGCTTGATATTTTGATAGTTCGTGAATTAACTGGCGGTGTATATTTTGGTGAACCTCGCGGAATTGAGGATTTAGGTAACGGAGAGCGACGAGGCGTTAATACGCAAGTTTATACAACATCCGAAATTCAACGTGTTGGACGTGTAGCCTTTGAGCTTGCAAGAAAACGAGGCAATAAAGTGACATCGTGTGAAAAAGCCAATGTCATGGAAACCGGTAAACTTTGGCGTGAAGACATGACAGCTTTGCATGCTATAAATTATAGCGATGTAGAGCTTGAACATATGTATGCTGATAATTGCGCTATGCAACTATTGCGCAATCCTAGACAGTTTGATGTGATTGTTACCGATAATTTATTTGGCGATATTCTTTCAGATGAAGCGGCAATGCTTACAGGCTCTCTTGGGATGCTTCCTTCCGCATCTCTTGGATATCCTGAAAGCACTGCTTTATATGAGCCGGTGCATGGCTCTGC